>JAKJEY010000056.1:0-4333 GCA_022705165.1 Pseudomonadota bacterium | reverse complement strand
GAAGAAGGAACCGCCGGGACAGGTGCTGCCCGACCTGCTTGCCGCCATCGGCTACGAGAGCTGGCTCTACGACCACGAGGAACCGCGCGCCGCCGAAACGAAGTGGAAGAACGTGCAGGAATTCACCGCCTGGCTGACGAAGAAAGGCGAGGAAGACGAGAAGACCCTGATCGACCTGACGCAGACGATCGCGCTGATCAACCTGCTCGACAAGGGCGAGTCCGATTTCGACGGCGTCCAGCTGTCGACGCTGCACGCGGCCAAGGGCCTCGAGTACAAGCACGTCTTTCTGGTCGGCATCGAGGAGGGCCTCTTGCCGCACCGCGAGTCGCAGGACCCGGTGAAGATCGAGGAGGAGCGCCGGCTGATGTACGTCGGCATCACGCGCGCACAGCGCAGCCTGCACGTCACGCACTGCGAGAAGCGGCCACAGGGCAAGGAATGGTCGCCGTGCGAACCGTCGCGCTTCATCGACGAGATGGGCAAGGACGACCTGCGCTTTTCCGGCGGCAAGGGCGCAGGTGCCGAACCGGACAAGGCCTCCTCAGGTGCCCGTCTGGCTGCGATGAAGGCGCTGCTCGCGTCTAAGGCCTGAGCTTCAGCACCGACAGGTACTGCTCGATGCGATCCGCCGGCATCGGTTTGGCGTACAGGTAACCCTGACCGATGTCGCAGCCAAGGTTGAGCAGTGCGTCGGCCTGCGCTTCCGTTTCGATACCCTCTGCCACCACGGTCAGCCCGAGGCTGTGACCGAGGGCCACGATGGCGGTGGCGATGGCGAGATCGTTGTTGTTCTTCGGCAGTTCGTTCACGAAGCTGCGGTCGATCTTGAGAGTGTCGATCGGCAGGCGCTTCAGGTAGCTCATCGACGAGTATCCGGTGCCGAAGTCGTCGATGGCAAGGCGCACCCCGAACTTGCGCAGTTCCTGGAAGGTTTCGATCTGCGCATGGACGTTCTCCATCACCATTGATTCGGTGAGCTCCAGCTCCAGCCATTCCGCCGGCACGGCGCTTTCCGCCACCAGTTGCGCGATTCGGCGGGCGATGCCGTCGACCTTGAGTTGCCGGGCGGACAGGTTGACGGCGATGTGCAGCTTCTTGCGCCGCCCTTCATTCCACCGGCGCAGGTCGGCCAGCGCCTGCTCGATGACCCATTCCCCGATGGGAACGATCAGTCCGCTGTCTTCCGCCACCGGGATGAAATCTGCCGGTGACACCATGCCGCCCATCTGCCCGTTCTTCCAGCGCAACAGGGCTTCGAAACCGAGCAGGGAGCCACTCATCAAATCGATCTTCGGCTGGTAGTGGAGCGAGAGTTCGCCGTTCTGCAACGCGCCACGCAGGCAGGTTTCCATCGATACCCGCTTCTTCACGTCCGCATTCATCGCCGGCAGGAACAGTTCGAAGGCATTCTTGCCGGCGATCTTTGCCTGGTACATCGCGGTATCGGCATTGCGCGTCAGCGTCTTGCTGTCCTCGCCGTCGTCGGGGAAGAAGGCGACGCCGATACTGGCCGTGACAAAGAAGTCGTGGCCTTCGATCGGCACCGGCAGCGCGATGGTGTCGACCAGCTTGGTACAGACCTGCATGGCTTCGCTGCGGGCATTGACGTTGCGGAGGATGACGGCGAATTCGTCGCCACCGAGGCGGGCCACGAAATCCTCGCGGCGCAGCGTGCGCACGATGCGCTGGCCGATCACGCGCAGCAGTTCGTCGCCGGCCTGGTGGCCCAGGGTGTCGTTGACCTGCTTGAAGTTGTCGAGATCGAGCAGCAGCATGGCAACCGTTTCCTGGAACTGGCCGGCTTCGCGGATGGCAAACTCAAGGCGCTCATTGAAGGCATTGCGGTTTGAAAGACCGGTCACGGCATCGACATGGGCGAGGTGCGTGAGTTTCTGCTCCGCCTGGCGCACCGAATGGCGGACACGCGAGAGCAGTGTGTACGCCACCAGCATCGCCAGTACGGCAATGCTCAGCGAGACCAGCGCAAAGACAGCCAGCTGCCGGTGGAGCGCCGACATCGAAACGGCGACGTACAGGCTGCCGATCCGTTCGCCGTTGTGCTTTACCGGCGCCAGCATCTCGAGTCGCTGCAGGGAAAACTGATGGTCCTCCTGCCGGAAGCGCTGCATGTCGGGTGCGACGTTCGCAAAGCCCTGCGGATAGCTGGCCAGGGTGACACCGTCGCCATCGATGGCGGCAGCGCCTTCGACGATCGGCGAGGCACGCAAGGTGCGGATGATCTCACCGGTCGCCTGCGCATCCTGAAAGACAAGGGCGGCGGAGACGTTGTCGGCGATGACGGCAGCCTTGACGCGCGTTTCGTCGAGCAGCGTGCTGCGCAGGGTGAAGAACTCGACGATGATCAGCAGCACCACCGCCAGCAGCAGTGCGGCACCCGCTGAGAGCGTGCTGGCGATGGCCAGCCGGTAGCTGATCCGCGGCGAATCGCTGCGTGGCTCAGGGCTGTTCACTGTACGCTCCTCGCCAGGCGCAGCAGGCGGGACGAGAGCACGAGCCCGGCGGCTGCGGCGCGCGAATTGTCGATGGTGAAGGTGATGCGCTTGCCGTCGAGTGCCATCCCGATGAGGAGACCTTCACGCAGGATTTCGGGATCGTCGGTGATGCTCAGGACGGCGCCCCCGCCGGCGATCCTGCGCACCATGGCGGCGCGTCCCCGGTCGTCCTCGGTTGCCACGACGACATGGCAATCCCCAGGCGCTGCGCCGGCAAGCGGGACGATGGCAATGGCCCGGCCGTGTGCGGTCTTGCCGGCAATCCCCTGCAGCGCCATGTTCAGCAGCGTGCCGGAGGAACTGCACAGGTTGATCGTGCCGCCTTTCATCGCGGCTTCCGGCCACTGCGTGAACTGGATGAAGTTGTAGATGAAGGCCGCCTTCAGGTCGTGCTCCGGCGCCTGCGCGAAAGCCGACGGCGTCGCCAGAAGCAGCAGGAGCCGGACGGCAGCGAGAAGGCGCGAGGGGGGGCGCACGGGATTCTCTGTCAGAAGCGGTAAGTCATCTTCAGGCGGAAGCTGCGCCCGTTCTGCTCGACACGATCGATCGGGTTGAGGTCATCCCCGGCCGGGTCGAAGTAACGTCGATCGAACAGGTTGTAGATGGTCGCCGACAGTTCGGTGTCCTTCGCCAGTTTCGGCATGAGCAGCGTCAGGTTGGTAATCGCGAAGCCGGGGGCATCACCCTGCCATGACTTGCGCTCCGACATCGCCTGCACTTCCAGGCCGGCGCGTAGCCGGTCTGCCCAGAACGGTGCCGAAACATGCGCCTTGAACAATCGGGCCGGTGAGTTGGTGAGGCGGCTGCCGGTCGCACCGTCCTCGGCGCGCTGCCAGCTCGCGTTAAGGCGGGCCTGCACACCCCGGTTCAGTCGCGCTGTCCATTCCAGTTCGATGCCCTGCGCGCGCACGCTCGAAAGGTTGTCGAAATAGTAGCGATCCGCAGCGCTGTCATACTGCTGTGAAATGAGGTTGTCGACATCGTTGCGATAGACGCTGGCCACCAGGCGCTGCGATGGCGTCAGTGCGTGCTCGATGACGAACTCCTTGCTGCGGATCGTCTCCGGCTTCAGGTTCGGGTTGGTCCGGTAACCGCCCGGCGTATCGGTCTCATAATAGAGTTCGAAGGCGTTCGGGGTGCGGTAGGCCTCGCCGTAAAGCAGCTTCAGTGCCGTCTGGGGCAGCGGCTTGTAGATCAGGCCGAGCCGGGGACTGGTCGATCCGTCGGCATTGCTGATCTGGTCGCGACGCACGCCGGCGTTCAGCAGCCAGCGCTCGGAGAGCGTGATTTCGTCCTGCACATAGATGCCGGTGGTGTTGCTGCTTTCCTTGCTGTTCAGATACGAGGTGTAGGGAGCGACGTCATAGTTGCGCTGGCGGACGTCGTTGTCGCGCCGGTGCTCGGCGCCGAAGACGATGCGGTGGCCGTCGAAGTGCGTGCTGGTGAACTGCAACTCGCCGCCCCAGCTCGTCCCTTCCGATTTGTCGCGGTTGGTGTAGAGCGGCGGCGTGTCGTAGATGAAATTGCCCCGATAGTTGTAATGCTGCACGTTGCCGCGCGCCGTCAGCGTCAATTTTTCGGACAGTGCCCTGCGATACTCGGCACCCAGCGATGCGGTTTCGTCCGTGGCATCGGACCCCTGCGCATTGAATACCTGCTGATAGGACGCGGTCGGATTTTCCTTGGTGCGCGAGCCGAACATGCCGCTCAGACTGAGATTGTCGGTCTGCAGCTTCGCAAAAAGCGAATTGCTGCGGTCGCTGTCGAGGTCGTAGGCGCGACCCCCGTGAGCCGGGAACGCGAGGTTCTGCCCGTAC
>JAKJEY010000055.1 GCA_022705165.1 Pseudomonadota bacterium | reverse complement strand
CTTATCGAACTCACGGTAGGCTGACGCCACGCCACTGCGTCGCACGCAGAACGGGAAATTTTTCCGAACAGGCTCACCAGTAAGCTTCATTTTTCCGGATTACCGGCCGATAATTAAGTATTGGCTAATAATCATCCCAGAGTGATGCAATGGCTGCAGCCCTTCCCTGGCGCAGGCGTGAAACGAAGAAAATCGCGAATTACCGCGGCCTGAGCTTCACCACGGAAGTGGTGCAGCAGCTCGTGGTGCCGACGTTCGTCCTTGACGCGGAGGGCAAGGTCATCGTCTGGAACAAGGCCTGCGAGACCCTGACCGGCATGGCGTCGGGTGAGGTTCTGGGTACGCGCAATCACTGGCGCGCCTTCTACGGCATCGAGCGCCCTTGCCTGGCTGACCTGATGGTCGAGGATCGTCTGGAAGAGATCGACCACTACTACCCGATCTACCACCAGTCGCTGGAGGTTGCCCAAGGCGTACACACGGAGAACTGGTGTGTCATGCCCCTGCGCGGCAACCAGTTGTACCTGGAGATTGACGCCGGCCCGATCCGCGACGAGGAAGGCAATATCGTCGCCGTCGTCGAGACCCTGCGCGACATGACGCTCCGGCAGAGCGCGGAGAGCCGGCTGCGCACGATGTTCGAATGCTCGCCGGATCCGGTGTGGATCATCGAGGACGGCCGCTTTGTCGAATGCAATGATTCGGCAATCCACACGCTCGGTTACGCCAGCAAGGACCAGTTCCTGAATACCCATCCGTCGCAGTTGTCGCCACCGGTCCAGCCGGACGGCGAGGATTCTTACAGCAAGGCGGAACGGATGATGGCGCTGGCGCGCGACAAGGGCCTGCACCGCTTCGAGTGGATTCACACCCGCGCCGATGGCTCGACCTTTACCGCGGAGGTAACGCTGTCGGTGATCGACCTCGCCGGTCGCCAGGCAATTTACTGCGCCTGGCGCGACATCTCGGACCGCAAGCGTGCAGAGGATGCCCTGCGCCTTTATGCCAAGGTTTTCGAGAACAGCGGTGAGGCGATCCTGATCACCGATCGCAGCAACCGCATCATTGCAGTCAACCAGGCACTTGAGCGCGACAGCGGCTATTGCCCGGAAGAATTGCTGGGCAAGGATCCGCGCGTCCTCTCCGCGCACAAGACCCCGCGTGAAACCTACCAGCTGATGTGGGCTGCGCTGCGCGAATCCGGTTACTGGCAGGGCGAGCTCTGGGATCTGCGCAAGGATGGCATGATCTATCCGAAATGGGCTGCCATCTCGGCGATCCACGATGCCAAGGGCGAACTGACCAACTACATCGCCAGCTTTACCGACATCAGCGAGCGGAAGGCCGCCGAAGCGAGAATCGACCATCTCGCGCACCACGACGCACTGACGGGGCTGTTCAATCGCTACAGCCTGGAAAACCGGCTCGCCCAGTCACTGCTCGCGGCCCGCCGCGAAAACCAGCAACTGGCAGTGATTTTCATCGACCTCGACCGCTTCAAGGTCATCAACGACACCCTCGGTCACCATGTCGGCGATCTGCTGCTGATCGAGGTCGCCAACCGGCTGTCTGAGTGCGTACGCGAGAGCGATATCGTCGCCCGTCTTGGCGGCGACGAGTTCGTGGTCACGCTGACCAGCCTCGCCAACGACATGGACGCCGCACTCGTCGCGAAAAAAATCGTGGCGACGCTGGGCGACACTTACGAGATCGACGGCAAGCAGCTGCATACGACACCCAGCGTCGGCATCAGCCTTTTCCCGGCCAACGGAGAGGATGTCGACACGCTGATGAAGAATGCCGACACGGCCATGTACCACGCGAAGGAAAAGGGGCGGAACAACTTCCAGTTCTTCAGCCCGGCGATGACGGCCGCGGCGACCGAACGCCTCGAACTCGAACGGGATTTACGCAGTGCCCTCGCCAACAGCGAGTTCGAATTGCATTACCAGCCGCAGGTCTGCGCCACCCAGAATCTGGTCCGCGGCGTCGAGGCCCTGATCCGCTGGCGCCATCCGGAGCGCGGCCTGATCCCACCACTCAAGTTCATCCCGATCGCCGAGGAAACGGGCGTCATCGAGGCCATCGGCACCTGGGTGCTGAACGAGGCCTGCCGGCAGATGGCTGCATGGCGGCAGGCAGGATTCGACCTGCAACATGTGGCGGTGAACCTCTCGGCCCATCAGTTGCGCTCGCCGGATCTGGTCAGCCAGGTGCAGGCAGCCATCGCGCACTTCGGTCTTTCCCCCGGCGAACTGGAGCTTGAAATCACCGAATCGGTGGCGATGGAAGATCCGGAACGCGCCATCGGGCAACTGCGTGCCCTGCGCGACAGCGGGGTCGAGCTGGCGATCGACGATTTCGGTACCGGCTATTCCTCGCTCGCGTACCTGAAGATGCTGCCGATCCACACGCTCAAGCTGGATCGCGCCTTCGTGCGGGATATCGAGTCGGACGAGAACGACGCGGCGATCAGCGCTGCGACGCTGGCGCTGGCGAGAAACCTCGGCTTGCGTGTTGTCGCCGAGGGCGTCGAGACGGAGGCGCAGCGTGATTTCCTGTCGAGTCACGCCTGCAACCTGCTGCAAGGGTACCTGTTCGGCAAACCCGAGCCTGCTGACGTATTGTCGGCACACTGGCAGGGCAGCCTGTCGATGCCAAGGCGCGCGACAAACTAGCGCACCATCAGCAGGGTTTGCCGGCCTTGCACCCCTTCAGGATCCAGAGCGAAATCACCCCTGACACTTCGTCAGAGCGCGTCTTGCGAGCCATTGAAGTCGGGTCGCGCCCGGCATTCGTCTTCGCATACGGGTCAGCACCTGCCTGCAGCAGCAATTCGGCGTTCTTCGCATTTTGTGTGTAAGCCGTCATATGCAGGGGCGTAAGCCCTTCGCTGTCGCGCGCATTGACGTCGGCACCCGCTGCCAGCAGCGCCTTGAGCGCCGACGAGTCGGGATTGGTCGCCGCCAGATGCAAGGGCGTCGAACCATGCTGCGTGCGTGCCTCACGCGCGGCAGGCTCGGCCCTGAGGATTTTCTCGATATCCTTGCCAGTACCGGTCCGCGCTGCATCATGGATCGGCTGGTCGTGAGCCCCAAGCACAACCGTACCCGCATCCCCTGCGCCAGCCACGGAAACAGTAAGGGAAAGCGCTGCAAGCGCCGTGAAACGTACGATCAGGTCAAACAACATCCGCTTCATGCATAGCTCCTCATTAATCCTGTACTCACACCCATTCGACGGCAATCGCCCACAAATGTTCATCTGCCCAATGCGTACCAGGCTTGCCCGATCCACTCGTGCAGGGCCCGCGCGCTGCTATGCATGGCACCCGCACGAGGCACAAAATCGAGCGCGCTCGGTGGCCCGGCTGCGATATATCCCGTCGGCGCCGGCCGCACTGAGAATCCAGCTGCCTCGAAGGCCGCAACGGCGCGCGGCATGTGCAGCGCATGCGTTACCAGTGCAATCCGCCGGATGCCGGCAGGATGGAGTACGGCTGCCGTCTGTCGCGCGTTCTCGGCGGTATTCGAGGACGCCGATTCTACCCACCGCGCTTGCAGGCCGAAATCCCGCTGCAAGGCGGACTGCATGGCCTCGGCTTCACTGAAGGCGCCTCCATCCGGCGCTCCGCCACTGAGGAGTAGCGGCTTGCGTGACTGTTTTGCCAGAAATGCCCCGTAGCGCAGCCTGTCGAGCCCCGCGCCGATCACATCGTCACTGCCGAATTCCGGCGCGTTTTGATAGCGGCCGGCACCGAGTACGACGATCGCCTCGACCTGGAGATTACCGACAGTCGTGCCCGTGAGCGGCGGGTATCTTGTTTCGAGCGGTACGAGCAGCGCGCGCGCAACGACGCCAAGCGACAAGGCTGCAATCAGCGTGCAGCCAGCGGCAACGAGGAAGCGGGCCACACCCGGGGAGCGTCGCCACAGCAGGAATCCGATTCCGGCGAGCAGAAGGCCGTTCAGCGGGGGCAAGAACAGCGCGGCCAGAAGGTTGTTGATCAGCCAACTGAAAGACATCGATGTATTGTCGGATACGCACCAAAAACAAGGCCCGCCGGATGGCGGGCCTCGATGATGCCAAGAAGCGGCTGAAAAAGCGACTTAGCTGGCCAGCAGGCTCTTGATGTTCTCGATCGTCGACGGATCGTCGATCGTCGTCAGATCACCCGGATCGCGGCCTTCAGCGAGCGCCTGCAGCGAGCGACGCAGCATCTTTCCGGAACGCGTCTTGGGTAGCGCGACAACGAAATGCACGCGGGCCGGACGGGCGATCGCACCGAGGATGCCATCGACAGTGGCGAACACTTCCTTCTCCAGTGCCTTGACCATGTCGGGCGTCGCGATCTTCGAGGCATCCTTCACGACCGCGAAGGCCATCGGCATCTGCCCCTTCAGCTTGTCCTCGACACCGACCACGGCGACTTCGGCGATGGCGGCATGGTTCTGGATCGCCTCCTCGATTTCACGGGTACCCAGGCGGTGGCCGGCGACGTTGATGACGTCGTCGGTACGGCCGAGGATCGTGAAGTAGCCATCGTCATCCTTGATCGCCCAGTCGAACGAGGAATAGACCAGCGGCTCCTTGAACAGGCTGAAATAGGTGCTGACGAAGCGGTCATCCTGGCCCCAGACGGTGGACAGGCAGCCCGGCGGCATCGGCGGAATGACCGCTGCGATGCCCTTCTCGTTCGGGCCGCACTCGGAACCGTCCTCGCGGAAGATCTTGAGGTTGTAGCCATAGACCGGGAAGCTCGGCGAACCGTACTTGATCGGAGTCTGCTCGACGCCCGGCAGCGCGGCCAGCATCGGCCAACCAGTTTCGGTCTGCCAGTAATTGTCGATGACCGGCTTCTTCAGTTCGCTCATGAACCACTCATGCGTCGGCTGGTCGAGCGGCTCGCCGGCCATGAAGATGTGCTTCAGCGACGACAGGTCGTACTTGTGCATGTACGCCGGGTCCTGCTTCTTCAGGACGCGGGCGGCGGTCGGGGCCGAGAACATGACGTTGACCTTGTACTTCTCGACGATCTGCCACCAGATGCCCGGATCGGGGCGCAGCGGCGTGCCTTCATACATGACCGTGGCCATGCCGGCGATCAGCGGACCGTAGATGATGTACGAGTGGCCGACGACCCAGCCGATGTCGGAGGTGGAGAAATAGGTCTCGCCTTCGCCGCCGCAGTAGATATGCTTCATCGACGAGGCCAGCGCCACGGCGTAACCGCCGGTGTCGCGCTGCACGCCCTTCGGCTTGCCGGTGGTGCCGGAGGTGTAAAGGATGTAGGACGGCTCGGACGACTCCATCCATTCGCACGGCACCTGGGCATCCATGTGCTGTTCGCGCAGCGTCGCGTAGTCGACATCGCGACCGGCAACCTTGTTGAAGCCCTTGTCCAGGCCACGGTCGACCATCAGCACCTTGGCCGGCTTGTGCTCAGCAAGTTCGATCGCCTCGTCGAGCAGATGCTTGTAGGGGACAGCCTTGCCGCCGCGCATGCCGGCGTCGGAAGAAACGATCAGGGTCGGCTTGGCGTCGTCGATACGGGTCGCCAGCGAACCGGAGGCGAAGCCGCCGAACACCACCGAGTGGATCGCACCGATGCGGGCGCAGGCGAGGATCGCGAAACAGGCCTGGGCGATCATCGGCATATAGATGAGCACGCGGTCGCCGCGCTTGACGCCAAGGCTCTTGTAGATCGCCGCCATGCGCTCGACTTCACGCTGCAGCTCGGCGAAGGAGTAGACCTTCTCCTCGTCCGTTTCGGTCGAGATGTAGATCAGCGCGCGGTCGTTCGGGCGCTTCGCGGCATGACGGTCGACGGCGTTATGGCAAAGATTGGTCTTGCCGCCCACGAACCACTTCGAAAACGGGGGGCGGGAATAGTCGCACACCTGGGTGAACGGCTCCTTCCAGTCGATCAGTTGGGCCTGCTCCGTCCAGAACTGGTCCGGCTTCTCGATGGAATATTGGTGAAACTCCTTGTACGTCGTCATGAGACTCCCTCTTGCAAGTTACCTGCACACACAAAGATGTTCTGCCGGATGTCTTGTTTCCTCAGCCCCGGTCACGAATTTTTTCCTTCAAGGCTGCCAAGGGCAGCGCAATACCACTTTCTTCCTGCATCAGTTCCAGCAGCGGCATCAACTGCGCCGCCAGCGACATCGCATGCGGCCTCACGATGTCTGCATGTCCACCTTCGAGCAGACCGAGCGCATGCGCCAGCGATGGCGGTGGTGACTCGACCCTGACCTTGTTGCTCGTTCCCACCAGCCGGTTGCCGCCGGCCTCCATCGCCATTCGCATCCGTTGTGCCGCCAGCTCCAGCAAGGCTCCGGCGGAAGCGACCGGGTCAGTCGGACTGTTCGCCACCCCGATGCTCACCGACAGCTTCAGGCGCTGGCCGTGGGCCGCGATGTTCGCTGCCTCGATCGCCTCGCGCAGCCGATTGCCGAACGCCTGGCACGACACTTCCGGCGTCCCCGGCGAAATCACCGCCAGGTAACTGTCATCGAAATGACCGAGACTGTCTTCCTTGCGGATCTTGCCTGCCACCAGCCGCGCAAAGCGCAACTGCAACTGCTTGACCAGTTCCAGCCCGGCCTCGATACGCAGATCCTCGATGCGATCGAAACCGAGCACCATCACGCTCGCCTCGCTTGCATGCCGCGACGCATGCGAGAGCGCCTGCGCCGCCTGCAGCTCGATGTACGTCCGGGTGAACAGTCCGGTATCCGGATTATTCACCTGGCTGTCGCGGCTGCGATCCAGCTCCTGCTGTGCCGACGCCAGCCGGATCAGCGACTCCAGCCGCGCCAGCAACTCGTTGGTGCCGACCGACTTGCCGATGAAGTCCGAGACGCCCAGCGCGCGTGCACGCTCGCGGGCAGCTTCCTCCTCATCGCCGGAAATCATGATCACCGGAATGTCACGAATCCGCGCCAACCGCGAGTTGCGAATCCGCGCCAGCAGACCATAGCCATCCAGCACCGGCATTGCCGAGTCGGTGATCACCGCCCGTACCGAGTGATCGAGCACGATCGCCTGCCACCCGGCTTCGCCGTCGGCCTCTTCGCGGTAATCGAAGTGGCCACGCAGATGCTTGACGATCATCGCCCGCACCAGGCGCGAATCATCGACCACCAGCACGCGAGGCAATTGCCCCAGTTCACTGCTCATGACGACCTCCGGTTCACCCGAGACCGACCGTTCAATCTCAATCAGACACCGCCAACGTCGACCACTACCCTGCCACGCGCGCGCCCCGCGAGGTATTCGGGGAAAAGACTTGGCAATTCGTCGAAGGCCACCTTACGCGCCATGGCTGCCAGATGCGGCGGCTTCATGTCCGACGCCAGCCGCTGCCAGATGCCGCTGCGATAAGGCTCGCCGATATAGCCGGAATCAATGCCGAGCAGGCTCGCACCCCGCAGGATGAACGGCATCACCGTCGTATTCAGCGTGTGGCTTGCCGCGAGGCCGATGCTGGCGATCGTACCGCCCTGCTTCATCGTACTTGCCATCCATGCCAGCACGTCACCACCCAGGTTGTCGACTGCACCCGCCCAGAGTGCCTTGTCCAGCGGCCGGATTTTTTCCAGATTCAGCGACTGTCGCAACATGACCTCAGCCGCACCGAGTTCCTTCAGAAATGGCGTTTCGCTTTCCTTGCCGGTCAGTGCGACCACGTGGTATCCGCGCCGCGCCAGCATATCCACCGCCAGGCTGCCGACACCGCCGGTTGCGCCGGAAACGATGACCGGCCCCTTGGCCGGCGTCAACCCATTCTCTTCCATGCGCACGATACCCAGCGCTGCAGTGAACCCGGCAGTCCCCAGCGCCATCGCCTCGTACATGGACAGTCCCTGCGGCAGGGGTACGACCCAATCCGCCGGGACCCGAGCCATTTCGGCATAGCCGCCGTGGTGGGCGACGCCGATGTCGAAGCTCGTCGCGATCACCGCATCACCGGCCTTGAAACGCCCGTCCGCACTCTCGACGACAACCCCGGCCATATCGATGCCGCCGACACAGGGGAAACGACGAATGATCTTGCCGGCACCCGTGGCCGCCAGCGCATCCTTGTAATTGATGCTCGACGCCACGACGCGGATCGTCACCTCACCGGCGTCCAGCGCCTCGGGTGCCAGCGTCGTGAAGCGCGATTCGACCTTGCCATCCTTCTCTTCAATCAGGTATGCCTTGAAGGGTTCCATACCGGCTCCAAAATCAGAACGGGGAAAGCACGCAACAGATTGGGCGCACATCCAAAGCACGCGCCGCTGCGTCTCTAATTCATAATTACGAATTATAAACGCAAAATCAACGCGCACAAACACTGCCGGGAACGCCCCGTAAAAGCCCGCCGGCAGGGAAGAAAGATTACTCCATCCGCACACGGGATTGTCTACTTACGCATCGATGACGATACCGACGAAACCATCGATGCACTACGCAACAGCGCGCACCCAATGTGACAAAAGGTTTACAAGTTCAACGGATTCAAATACATTGCGCCGCTATGCCGATTTCCAGCCACCGTCTTTTCCGCCGTTTTGCGTTCGTTTTTGCGATCGCTGCCAGCGTCATCAGCCATGCTCCAGCAGCAATGGCCGACGAAGAAACCCGGCGTGAAGAGGGTTCGTTCCTCGAGCGTTACACCAACACTGCCCATGACCTGATTCTCAAGGGACTGGAAATGGTTGGCGTCAGCTATCGCCGGGGCGGTACGGACCCGGATGCCGGCCTGGACTGCAGCGGCTTCGTACAACTGGTATTCAAGGATGCGGTCGGGCTGGTGTTGCCGCGTACCTCGAAGGAAATGAGCGAAGTCGGCGCGCGCATCGACCGCCAGGAACTGAAGCCGGGCGATCTCGTCTTCTTCAACACGATGCGGCGCGCCTTCTCCCACGTTGGCATCTACCTTGGCGAAGGCCGCTTCCTGCATGCACCGCGCCCTGGTGGCGAAGTGCGTGTCGAAGACATGGGCAGCAGCTATTGGGTCAAGCGCTACAACGGCGCGCGACGTGTCGTCGATCGCTGAGAACAGCGCAACGCCTCCACCAATGCCGTTCAAGCGGCATTTTTTTCGCCCCACCAAAGCGAACCATTCTCATTTACATTCTGAACGGTTAGCTCTAGAATGCGTTCGGTTCGTTTTTCCCCAGTATTTCGCCACCCAACAGCACGGAGCCCCTGCATCATGTTCCAGTCCAGATTCCGCACGCTTGCCGGCATTGTCATGCTTGCGACGACAGCCACCTCACTGATCGCCGAGGAGAAGGTACTGAACCTCTACTCCGCCCGCCACTACCAGACCGACGAAGCCCTCTATTCGAACTTCACCAAGCAGACCGGAATCAAGATCAACCGCATCGAAGGCAAGGAAGAGGAACTTCTCGAACGGATCCGCAACGAAGGCGCCAACAGCCCTGCCGACGTTTTGCTCACCGTCGATGCAGCGCGCCTGGCGAAGGCGCATGAACTCGGCCTGTTCGCACCGGTGAAATCGGCGCTGCTGGAAACCCGGATTCCGGCCAACCTGCGTACCGACGACTGGTTCTCCTTCTCCACCCGAGCCCGCGTGATCATCTTCAACAAGGCAGCACTCAAGGCGGAAGACGTGCAAAGCTACGACGATCTTGCCAACCCGAAGCTCAAGGGCAAGGTCTGTACGCGCTCCGGATCGCATCCTTACAACCTGTCGCTGATGGCTTCGATCATCGCCCATCAGGGCGAAGCCAAGGCCGAATCCTGGGCCAAGGGCGTCGTCGCCAATTTCGCGCGCGCCCCCAAGGGCGGTGACACCGACCAGATCAAGGCAGTTGCTGCCGGCGAATGCGCCGTCACCATCTCCAATACCTACTACGTCGCCCGCATCCTGCGCTCGGACAAGCCCGAAGACCGCAAGATCGCCGATGCGGTCGGCATCGTCTGGCCAAATCAGAACACGACAGGCGCCCACATCAATGTATCCGGTGGCGGGGTGCTGAAGAATGCCCCGCACAAGGAGGCCGCGGTGAAGTTCCTCGAATATCTTGCGTCCGACGATGCACAGCGTTATTTCGCCGACGGCAACAACGAGTGGCCGGTTGTTGCGAGCGTCAAGGTGGACAACCCTGCCCTCAAGCGGATGGGGGCCTTCAAGGCCGATCCACTGCCGGTCGGCAACCTGGCGATGTACGTCGTAAAGGCGCAGGTGATCTTCGACAAGGCCGGCTATCGCTGACGCCAGTCGCGTACCTGCAGACAGAGAAGCGCCCCGTTCCAGCGGGGCGTTTTCATTTTGTAGCGTGCAGAGAAGGCTCGTAGAATGGATTCATGAAATCCATGCTTAACAGCTTCATTGCGGCCGCGATGATCCTGCTGTCGTCGCAGACAATCGCTCAGGTCCGCGCGTCAGGCGAGATCGAATGGCTGGTCGGCGACCTGCCGCCCTTCGCCTGGAAGGAAGGTAACAAGCCGCGCGGCTACGGCGTTGATCTGATTGCCGCGATGGCCGGGCGGATGGGGCGCAGCGTCGATATCAGTCCGGTTCCCTGGGCGCGGGCCGTCGCGACCACGCGCGAAGGAGACCACTACGGCGTGTTACCGCTGGCGCGCACCCCCGATCGTGAAGACCAGTATCGCTGGCTGATCAAGCTGACGCAGGTGCGCTACACGTTTTTTGCGCACCGGAAGCAGGAAGGCGCGGCCTACATCAACGATATCGACGCCCTGCGCACACGCAAGATCGGCGTGCTGCGCGGTTCACCAATCACAAATAATCTGCAGGCGGCTCGATTCACGCAGATCGTGACCGCCACGAATTACAACGACCTGCTGCGGCTGCTCGAACTTGGCGCCATCGACGCTGCCTATGCCGGGCAGCCGATGTTCCTGGCAGCGATCCGCCAGACGAGTTTTCCGGAAAACGATTTTGTCACGGGCGTCTCGCTCGGCAGCGCCAATCTCTACCTCGGCGCTTCCCTCAAGCTCGATGGCGATGAAGCCGAGCGCTGGGTCAATGCCTACAAGGCACTGCTGAACGACGGCACGGTTGCCAAGCTGCGCCGCAGGTACGACCTGCCGGCGCTGTAATCAGCGTCGCGACCGCGCAATTTGCCGCGACAGTGCGACCAGCGGCACCAGTCCAACGGCAACGATCGCCAGCGCCGCCGTCGATGCCTCCGCCAAGCGCTCGTCCGACGCCAGCGTATAGGTCTGGGTAGCCAGCGTATCGAAGTTGAACGGGCGCATCACCAGCGTTGCCGGCAATTCCTTCATGACATCGACGAAGACCAGCAGACCTGCCGTAAACAGGCTGCCGCGCAGCAGCGGCACGTGCACGCGGCGCAGCATCTCGCCCTGCGCACAGCCCAGACTCTTGGCTGCATCATCCATGCTCGGCGTGATCTTCGAAAGGCTGGCACTGACCGTCTGCAATGCGACCGCGAGGAAGCGCACCAGATAGGCATAGACAAGCGCGGCGATGCCGCCGGTGAGCAACAGCCCGGGATTGCTGCCGAAGGCCGCGCTCCACAGCGCAGCAATGCCGTTGTCGAGGCGCGTCACCGGAATCAGCACACCGACGGCAATCACGGAACCCGGTACCGCGTAGCCGAGTCCCACCGCCCGGTTCAGCCCGCGTGAAAGCAGCCCCCGCGAAAGCCGTGCTGAATAGGCGAGCAGCACCGCCAACATCACCGCGCAGGCAGCAGTGATGCCGGCAAGCACAAAACTGTTGCGGGCGAGCATGACGAAGCGGGCCCCGAACTGCGCATCCCCCTCGGCCAGCGCCAGGCGCAGCAGCAGCGCGGCCGGCAGCAGGAAGCCAACGGCAAGTGGCAGTAGGCAGGCCAGTGAAGCCGCCAGGCCCGGCCAGCCCGCCAGACGCCGACCGGGAAGCGGCCGGTTGCGCCCGGTCGTATTGTGGAAGCGCGCCCGCCCGCGTGACAGGCGTTCGAGGACCAGTAGCAGGATTACGAAGCCGAGCAGTGCAGCGGCCAGTTGCGCCGCGGCGATACGGTCGCCGAGCGCAAACCACGCACGATAGATGCCGGTCGTGAAGGTCTGCACCGCAAAATAGGAAACGGTACCGTAGTCGGCAAGCGTCTCCATCAGCGCCAGCGCTGCACCAGCGGCCACCGCCGGTCGCGCCAGCGGCAGCGAGACGCGGAAGAATGAGGCCCAAGGCCCGACCCCAAGCGTGCGGGCCGCCTCCAGCATGCCACTCGCCCGCTCCATGAAGGCAGTGCGGGCAATCATGTAAACGTATGGATAGAGCACGAAGACGAACATCGTGATCGCTCCGCCAAGCGAGCGCACATCCGGGAACCAGTAGTCGCCCTTCTGCCAGCCGAAGGTTTCACGCAGCATCGTCTGCAGCGGCCCGACGAACTGAAGGAAATCGGTATAAACATAGGCCAGAACGTAGGCCGGCATGGCGAGCGGCAACACCAACGCCCACTCGAAGACACGTCGCCCGGGAAAGTCGTGCATCGCCGTCAGCCAGGCGGTGACGACGCCGACGACGACGACCCCGCAGCCGACACCGAGGCATAGCCAAAGCGTATTTGCGACATACTCGGGCAAGACGGTCCCGGCCAGATGGGACCAGGTTTCCCCGGTCCCACCGGCAAAGAGGTTGAGCAACACGCTGGCGATGGGCATGCCGACCAGCAGCGCGACGGCGAACGAAAACGCCAGCAGCGGGCTGATGCGGAAGACGGACGGAAAAGGCATGGCGCCGGCGCGTGATTCGGTCATGGCGGTCAGGGGTAAACGCGAATTATAATTGCCACGCCGATTTAACAGTGCCCGTATCAACAATCATTCTCCACGGTGACTTGGGCGACAGCCGCCCGATGCTAAAGCTTGGGGCGATCACTTCCGGAACCCGCATGGCCGATCACGCGCATCTTCAATTGCAAGGCATCAAGCAGCGCTACGGCAGCCACGTCGTGGTCGACGACGTCTCCTTCACTGTCGAATCCGGCAGCATCGCCTGCCTGCTTGGTCCCTCGGGCTGCGGCAAGACAACGCTGCTGCGCTGCATCGCCGGCTTCCTGACGCCGGAGGCCGGCACGGTCCGTCTCGCGGGCGAGGATGTGACGCGGCTGCCGCCCTATCGGCGTCCGCTCAACACCGTGTTCCAGAGCTA
>JAKJEY010000054.1 GCA_022705165.1 Pseudomonadota bacterium | reverse complement strand
TCACCAGCGGCACGGTGCATTGCGAATAGGCGAACAGCAGCTTCGCGCCGTGCTTGATCAGGCCGCCATATTCCTGCGCGGTGCCGGGCAGGAATCCCGGCACATCGACGAAGGTGACGACCGGAATGTTGAAGGCGTCGCAGAAGCGCACGAAGCGGGCGGCCTTGATCGAGGACTTGATGTCCAGGCAGCCGGCGAGCACCAGCGGCTGGTTGGCGACGATGCCGACCGGGTGGCCGTCCATGCGGCCGAAGCCGATGATGATGTTCTTGGCGTAGTCGGGCTGCAGCTCGAAGAAGTCGCTGTCATCGACGACCTTGATGATCAGCTCCTTCATGTCGTACGGCTTGTTCGCGTTGTCCGGCACCAGGGTGTCGAGCGAGTGGTCCATGCGGTCGGCCGGGTCGTTGGTCGGCGTCACCGGCGGCTTCTCGCGGTTCGACGAGGGCACGAAGTTCATGAAGCGGCGCAGCATCGACAGCGCTTCGACGTCGTTCTCGAAGGCGAGGTCTGCGACACCCGACTTGGTGGTGTGCGTGACGGCACCGCCCAGTTCCTCGGCGGTCACGTCCTCGTGCGTCACTGTCTTCACGACTTCCGGACCGGTCACGAACATGTACGACGAATCCTTCACCATGAAGATGAAGTCGGTCATCGATGGCGAGTACACCGCGCCGCCGGCGCAGGGGCCCATGATCATCGAGATCTGCGGTACGACACCGGAGGCCATCACGTTGCGCTGGAACACGTCGGCGTAGCCGCCGAGCGAGGCGACGCCTTCCTGGATGCGCGCGCCGCCCGAATCGTTGAGGCCGATCACCGGGGCGCCGACCTTCATCGCGTGGTCCATCACCTTGCAGATCTTCTCGGCGTGGGTTTCCGAGAGCGAGCCGCCGAACACCGTGAAGTCCTGCGAGAACACGAACACCAGGCGGCCGTTGATCGTGCCGTAGCCGACGACGACGCCGTCACCCGGCGTCTTCTCGGCCTGATCCATGCCGAAGTCGACGCAGCGGTGCTCCTTGAACATGTCCCATTCCTCGAAGGAACCGGGATCGAGCAAGAGCTCGATGCGTTCACGGGCAGTCAGCTTGCCCTTCTTGTGCTGGCTGTCGATACGCTTCTGGCCACCGCCAAGGCGGGCCATTTCGCGCTTTTTTTCCAGCTGTCGGTTGATGTCGTGCATAAGGAATCTCCCTTAAAAGTCGGGTAATTCAAAAAACTCAAGAAACAAGAAAATCAGTACTTCAAATGGGCCAGCAGGGCATGCGCCGCTGCGGCCGGTGTCGTCAGCCCGGCTTCGACGGACTGCGACAGGCGCGACAGGCTTTCCTGCACACCCGGGTTTTCCCTGAACCGCTCATGCAGGCCGGCCTCGATCAGTTGCCACATCCAGGCCAGCGACTGATGCCGGCGCTTCTGTTCAAATTCACCGCTGCCGGTGAGGGTGTCGCGATATTTCACGACATTCTCCCAGAAGTCGGCCATGCCTTCCTTCTGCAGCGCGCTCACCGTCAGCACCGGCGGTTCCCAGTGCGGCGATGCGCGGCGCACCAGGTGCAGTGCGTTCCGCCACTGCGCACGCGCTACGGCCGTCGCCTGCGGGTCGATGTCGGCCTTGTTGATCACCACCATGTCGGCGATCTCGACAATGCCCTTCTTGATCGCCTGCAGGTCGTCGCCGGCATTCGGCAGCTGCAGCAGGCAGAAGAGATCGACCATGCCGGCCACCGTCGTCTCGCTCTGGCCGACGCCGACCGTCTCGACGATGATCACGTCGTAGCCGGCTGCCTCGCACAGCAGCATCGCTTCGCGCGTTTTTTCGGCGACACCGCCGAGCGAACCGGCCGACGGGCTCGGCCGGATGAAGGCTTCTTCCTTCTGGCAGAGCGTTTCCATGCGCGTCTTGTCGCCGAGGATGGAACCGCCGGAGATCGACGACGAAGGATCGACGGCGAGCACGGCGAGGCGATGGCCCCGCTCGATCAGCCAGACACCGAGCGCCTCGATGAAGGTGGACTTGCCGGCACCGGGCACGCCCGAGATGCCGACACGGATGGCGTTACCGGTCTTCGGCAGCAAGGCGTTCAGCACCTGCTGCGCGCGGGCCCGGTGATCGCCACGCGTCGATTCGATGAGGGTGATCGCCTTGGCGAGCGCGCGCCGCTGCCCGGCCAGCACGCCCGCCACGAGCGTCTGGTCGTCCGGCAGCAGGGTGCCCGACAAGGGGTTCTCCCTCGCGTTCATTCAGCTCAGGCGCGGGCCTTGCGGATTTCTTCGAGGACGCGCTTGGCCGAATCCTCGATGCGCGTGCCCGGGCCGAAGATGGCCTTGGCGCCTGCGGCATAGAGCACGTCATAGTCCTGCGCCGGGATGACGCCACCGGCGAAGACGATGATGTCGTCGGCGCCCTGCGCCTTCAGTGCCTGGATGATCTGCGGCACCAGCGTCTTGTGGCCGGCGGCGAGCGACGAGCAGCCGATGGCATGCACGTCGTTCTCGACCGCAAGACGCGCGGCTTCTTCCGGCGTCTGGAAGAGCGGGCCGACGTCGATGTCGAAGCCGAGGTCGGCAAAGGCCGTGGCGACGACCTTGGCACCGCGGTCATGGCCGTCCTGGCCAAGCTTGGCGATCATCACGCGCGGACGACGGCCTTCCTCGGCGGCGAACTTCTCGACGTCCGCCTTGATGCTTTCCCAGCTTTCCTGTCCGGCCACAACGCCTCCGTAAACACCCGAAATGGTCTGGTTGTTGGCGCGGAAGCGGCCGAAGATCTTCTCCAGCGCGTCCGACACTTCGCCGACTGTGGCGCGCAGGCGGATGGCCTTGACGCTGAGGTCGAGGAGGTTGCCTTCGCCGCTCTCGGCACACTTGGTCAGCGCATCGAGCGCAGCCTGCACGGCGGCCGAATCGCGGGTCGCGCGGATCTTCTGCAGACGTGCCACCTGTGCTTCGCGAACGGCGTGGTTGTCGATGTCGAGGATGTCGATCGGGTCTTCCTTGGCCAGCTTGTACTTGTTCACGCCGACGATGACGTCCTTGCCCGAATCGATGCGCGCCTGCTTGTCGGCGGCGCATGTCTCGACCTGCATCTTCGCCCAGCCGGACTCGACCGCCTTGGTCATGCCGCCCATGGCCTCGATTTCCTGGATGATGCCCCAGGCCTTGTCGACCATGTCCTGCGTCAGCTTCTCCATCATGTACGAGCCGGCCCACGGGTCGACGACGTTACAGATGTGGGTTTCTTCCTGGATGATCAGCTGCGTGTTGCGGGCGATGCGGGCAGAGAACTCGGTCGGCAGCGCGATGGCTTCGTCGAGCGCGTTGGTGTGCAGCGACTGCGTGCCGCCGAAGACCGCGGCCATCGCCTCGATAGTGGTACGGACGACGTTGTTGTACGGGTCCTGCTCGGTCAGCGACCAGCCCGAGGTCTGGCTGTGCGTACGCAGCATCATCGACTTCGGGTTCTTCGGGTTGAACTGGCTCATGATGCGCTGCCACAGCAGGCGGCCGGCGCGCATCTTGGCGATCTCGAGGTAGAAGTTCATGCCCACCGCCCAGAAGAACGAGAGGCGGCCGGCGAAGGTATCGACGTCCATGCCGGAGGCGATGCCGGTACGCACGTACTCCATGCCGTCGGCCAGCGTGAAGGCCAGTTCGATGGCCTGGTTCGCGCCGGCTTCCTGGATGTGGTAACCCGAGATCGAGATCGAGTTGAACTTCGGCATGTGCTGCGCCGTGTAGCCGAAAATGTCGGCGATGATCTTCATCGACGGCTTCGGCGGGTAGATGTAGGTGTTGCGGACCATGAACTCCTTGAGGATGTCGTTCTGGATGGTCCCGGAGAGCTGCTCCTGCTTCACGCCCTGCTCTTCGGCGGCAACGATGTAGCCGGCGAGGATCGGCAGCACGGCGCCGTTCATCGTCATCGACACCGAGATCTTGTCGAGCGGGATGCCGTCGAAGAGGATCTTCATGTCTTCGACCGAGTCGATCGCCACGCCGGCCTTGCCGACATCGCCGACGACACGGGGATTGTCCGAGTCGTAGCCGCGGTGCGTCGCCAGGTCGAAGGCGACCGAAACGCCCTGGCCACCAGCGGCAAGGGCCTTGCGGTAGAAGGCGTTGGAGGCTTCGGCGGTGGAGAAGCCGGCGTACTGGCGGATGGTCCACGGCTTGACTGCGTACATCGTGGCCTGCGGGCCGCGCACGAAGGGTGCGAAGCCGGGCAGGGTGTCGGTGTATTCGAGGCTGGCTACATCCTGCTTTGTATACAGCGGCTTGACGGTGATGCCTTCCGGGGTCACCCAGTTCAGCGCATCGACATTGCCGCCGGGCGCCGACTTGGCGGCCGCCTTCTGCCACGCATCAAGGTTGGTGGAATCCTGGAATTTGTTATCGCTGGACATGAGGACCTCGCTGTATACCGAAACGACTGCAAAAAAAGCCACCCTTCCGTCGGGCCGGACTTCATTATTGGACTTCGATGAATTTTCGCTGTCATGCTCACGACATTTCGCCGCTTGACACCCCGCGAATTCCCTCCAATAATACTGCATCCATAATTATGAATGCAAGGATCGCCGTCCAGCGTATAATGCCACGATGAATCCCGCCCGCATCGCCCAGACCGCACTCTATCAGGAAGTCGCCGAGCGCCTTCGCCAGCGTATCTTCGCCCACGAACTGCCGCCCGGCACGTGGATAGACGAGCAGGCACTGGCCATCGACTACGGCATCAGCCGCACGCCGTTGCGCGAGGCGCTGAAGGTGCTCGCCTCGGAGGGGCTGGTCACGCTGAAACCGCGCCGCGGCTGCTATGTCACCGAAATTTCCGAGCGCGATCTCGACGAGATCTTTCCGTTGATGGCGATGCTCGAGGGCCGTTGCGCCTTCGAGGCGTCACAGAAGGCGAAAGCCGATGACATCGCCCGCCTCGAAGCGATCCACAACCTGCTTGAGGTTCATGCCGCCTCCGGCGACAAGGAACGCTTCTTCGAGGCCAATCAGGAGTTTCACCGCGCCGTGCAGGAACTGGCTGACAATCGTTGGCTGCAGCAGCTGATTCAGGATCTGCGCAAGGTACTGAAGCTGACCCGCCTGCACTCGCTGTCAGCCGAAGGCCGCCTGCAACAATCGCTGGCCGAACACCGGCTGATCATGGCCGGCTTCAAGGCGCGCGATGCAAAACGTGCCGAGCAGGCAATGCACGATCATCTGCTCGCCGGCCGCGAGGCGCTGGCAAAGATGCACGCCCGCGAGGCAGGCAAGAGCAGCGCCAAGGCCGCCTGACCGACGTGCCGGGCCGCATTCTGAGCTCCCGCGAGGGGAGCCTCTCCACGGTCACCGTTGCCAACCCCGGCAAACTCAATGCCGTCGATCTCGGCATGTGGCAGCAACTCGAAGCGACCATGCTCGCGCTTTCCGCCGACGATGCGGTGCGCTGCATCGTCGTGCGCGGCGAGGGCGACGAGGCCTTTGCCGCCGGTGGCGACCTCGAGGAATTCCTGACCGCCCGCGACACCGTCGACAAGGCGATGCATTACCACGGCTGCGTTGGCCGGGCACTCAAGGCCATCGGCGACTGCCCGCACCCGACCATCGCCCTCATTCGCGGCCCCTGCATAGGTGGGGGGCTGGAGATTGCGGGCCAGTGCGATCTTCGCCTCGCCGGCGAGTCGGCGAAATTCGGGGCTCCGATCAACCGTATCGGCTTCTCGATGTATCCGGAGGAAATGGCGGGCTTGCTACGCCTCGCCGGGCCGGCCGTGGTACTGGAAATCCTGCTCGAAGGGCGCATCCTGAGTGCTGCCGAAGCACTGCAGAAGGGCCTGCTGACACGCGTCCTTCCCGACGAACAACTGGCCGATGAAGTGGCTGCTGCCGCGCGCCGGATTTGCGACGGCGCACCGCTGGTCGCGCGCTGGCACAAGCAGTGGGCAAGACGGCTTCAGGACAGCACGCCGCTCACCGAGGCTGAATTGCGCGCCTCCTTCGCCTTCCTCGATTCCGCTGATTACAAGGAAGGGCTGGCAGCCTTCCTCGAAAAACGCAAACCCGTATTCAGGGGCTGCTAGGCAGCCTATCCGAACACGCTCCAGAGCATCTTTGCGACCAGCAGCACCAGGACGCCGGCGAAGATGCGCTTCAGTGTCGCGACCGGAAGTCGGTGCGCGAGCTTCGCCCCCATCGGCGCGGTCAACATGCTGACCGCGATGACCAGCGCCAGGCCCGGCAGATAGATGAAACCGAACGTCCCGCCCGGTAAGCCCGGATACGCCCAGCCGTTCACGATGTAGCCCAGCGTACCCGCCAGTGCGATCGGCAAGCCGATTGCGGCCGAGGTACCAATCGCGTGCTGCGCCTTCACGTTGCACCAGGTCATGAACGGTACCGACATCGTGCCGCCACCAATGGCGACGAGTGCCGAGATGCCGCCGATGCCGAGGCCGACTGCCGAAAGGCCGAGCGGGCCGGGCAGCTCGCGATGCGGCTTCGGCTTGATGTTGAGCAGCATCTGCACTGCGACGTAGGACATGAAGACGGCGAAGAACAGTGCCAGCCCGGCGGCCGGCACCTGTGCTGCAACGAAGGTCGCACCGAAGGTGCCAAGCAGGATACCGGGGGTGATGCCACGTACCACGGGCCAGAGCACGGCGCCGTGCGCATGGTGCGCGCGCAGGGAGGAAATCGAGGTAAAGACGATCCCGGCCATCGAAGTGCCTAGCGCCAGATGCACGACCTCTCCCTTCGGAAAGCCTTCGGCGATGAATATGGTCGTCAGGATCGGCACCATGATTGCACCGCCCCCGACACCAAGCAGCCCGGCCATGAAACCGGCGAATGCCCCCAGCAGCAGATAGGCCCACCAAAGCTCGCTCACTTCAATCGCTCCAGAATGAAATCCCACTCGGCCGGCGACACCGGCGTAATCGACAAGCGGTTGCCGCGCTGAAGGGTCTGCATCTGCGAAAGCTCGGCAAAGCCACGCATCTCGGCCAGCGTCAGCAGCTGCGTCTTCCGCACGAATTTCACATCGACGCACAGCCAGCGGGGCTTCTCCGGCGACGACTTCGGATCGAAATAGGGGCTTGCCGCATCGAACTGCGTCTCGTCCGGATGTGCCGGCGAACAGATTTCGCAGATACCCGCGATACCCGGCTCGGCACAGCCCGAATGGTAGAAGAAGGCACGGTCACCCAACTGCATCGCATCACGCATGAAGTTGCGTGCCTGGTAGTTGCGCACGCCGAACCAGGGCACCGTATGGCGTGCCTCGAGATCGTCGATCGACACCTCATCGGGTTCGGATTTCATCAGCCAGTAGGCCATCACGCCCTCAAATGAAAACAGCGCGGAAGAAATCTTCCGCGCTGCCGTCTTGCTGCTGGGGCCCCCGCCTGTGCCGTTCGGCCGGCATCCTGAACCTGGGTTCAGAGTGGCTGCTTTCCTTCCGCATCAGGCACACCCGACGAAGGGCGCGCACAACAGCAGTTTCGATGGTCCGCAACCGATGCCAATCAGCATTGGTTCAAGGAATGTATGGCCTTGGCGAACACTGCAGGGGACACTCGGTGGAGGTCGAAATCCGCGTTACCGCGAGGTTTCTAGAACAGCTTTTCCTGTGGTGCAAGCAACACGTCGAGCTGCGCCTCCATGTCGGAGATTCTACGCCGGACGGCACCGAAATCAAGACCGCCGACAGGCTCGCCACCCTTGGCCTTGGAACTCAGGAATTCATGCGCGATATTGAGCGCGGCCATCACGGCGATGCGCTCGGCGATGTTGCTTTTGGTCCGGTCGGAGATCTCGTGCATCTTCTCGTCGACGTAGGAAACGGCCGCCTGCAATGCCTCCCGTTCTTCGGGCGGACAGGCGATCCGGTATTCCTTGCCGAGCAGCGTGATGTCGAGATAGTTCGGGAGATTCTGGTCTGCCATCTGGAGTCCGATCAGGCCTTCGCTTCCGGCAGTTGGCCGACCAGCGCTTCAAGACGGGAACGCGCCGTATCCATGCGTTCGGCCAATTGACGCTTCTCCGCCTCAAGCGCCGCAAGGCGCTGCTGCAGATCGCGGTTCTCGTTGCGCAGGGCGCGGCACAAGCCCGCCACTTGGGCGATCTTGCTCTCGAGCGCGTTCAGTTCATTGACCATGGCGGCAACTATAGAAGAAAAAAACAAATCAAGTCAAGGATTAAGAATGCATTTTGAATGTGAAATATGTCACATAGAAGGGCGCCGCGCTTTCACCATGCGGCGGCGCGGAGTAGAATCCGCCCTTCGCCCGACCAGCCATACGTGCCGGCCGAGCGAAAAGTGCAAGGTGCCGCCCAGCAGAGTTCTCTGCGGCGGTGAAACGGGAAAGCGGTGCGCGTGCAGGCAACTGCCACGCAATTCCGCTGCTGCCCCCGCAACGGTAAGCGAGTGATTCGTACCACGACGCCACTGGGCCTCACGGCCTGGGAAGGCGGTACGACAAGCCTCGCAAGCCCGGAGACCGGCCTTCGCACGATTAGCGGAAATGCCGCGGGGAGGCGGTCATCGAATGCTACGGCTGATTGCACCCGCATCACGCCCGCATCGTTCAAACACCCCCTGAGGCTTTCCATTCAAAGACCTGCCGGCTGCGGGGACGCTCGCCGGCGTTCAGGGGATGTCATGAAACTCAAGCAACATTGCGCGCTGACGGCAGCGCTCACAGCGGCCCTTGCGGCCAGCACAGCAGCAGCGGCCGATGCCGAACTCAACCCTATCGTTGTCACCGCCACCCGCCAGGCCACCCGTGCCAATGAACTGATGGCCGACGTCACTGTCATCGATCGCGAGGAAATCGAGCAGGCAGGCCAGACCCCGATCGAGCAATTGCTTTCCCGCCAGCCCGGCATCCAGTACACGGCCAATGGCGGCCCGGGCACGAACAGCGGCATATTCATCCGCGGTGCGTCGCCGAAACAGTCGATCGTACTCGTCGACGGCCAGCGTTTCGGATCCGCGACGAGCGGGGACGCCACGATCTCGCGCATCCCGCTGTCGCAGGTCGAGCGCATCGAGATCCTGCGCGGCCCGGCCTCCTCGCTCTACGGCGCCGACGCGATCGGTGGCGTGATTCAGATCTTCACCCGGAAGGGAGATGGAGAACCGCGTCTGAATGCCAGTACCGGGATCGGAACCTACAACACCACCGACACCAGCGTCGGCCTCTCCGGCAGCAACGAGATCGTTTCCTACAGCCTGCAGGCCGGCCATTACTCGACCGACGGCGTCAGCGCGATTCACAACAAGAGCAGCAGCAGCTACAACCCCGATCGTGACGGCTATCGCAACGACAGCCTGTCCGGCAGTCTTGCGGTGCGGCCGGCCAGCGGCCACGAAATCGGCGTCAACTTCCTGGCGTCCGACGGAACCAGCCGTTACGATTCGACGCCAAAGGCACGCGACTTCAAGAGCGACCAGGACGTAGCGGCCTATTCGATCTATTCACGCAACAAGCTGCACCAGAACTGGACCAGTACCGTGCGCCTTGGCCGCAGCACCGACGACCTGACGACACTGCGCAGCGGCACGAAACTCAGCGAGTTCAACACCACGCAGGACCAGTTCTCCTGGCAGAACGACATCAAGCTCCCCGTAGGCACGGCACTGCTCGCTGCGGAATATCTCAGGCAGACCGTCGACAGCACGACCAACTACACCGAGGATGAACGCACGGTCCGCTCACTCCTTGCCGGCTGGACGGCCGGCATCGACAACCACCGCCTGCAGTTCAACCTGCGCCGCGACGACAACTCGCAGTTCGGTGGCAAGACAACCGGATCGGCCACCTACGGCTATCAGTTCACGCAGGCCTGGCGGGCACACGGGTCATATGGCACGGCGTTTCGCGCCCCGACCTTCAACGAGTTGTACTTCCCGGATACCGGCTTTGGCGGCGGCAACCCGAACCTCAAGCCTGAAAAATCCAGGAATGCGGAAGTCGGCGTCGCCTGGGAGCAGGGGGGGCATCGCGTATCGGCGATCTATTTCCACAACAAGGTGGAAGACCTGATCAATAGCTGGCCGCCGCAGAATGTGGACAATGCAACGCTGAAAGGCATCACGTTCAGCTACGCCGGGCGAGTCGGACCGTGGTCGGGAGGCATTTCGGTCGACCTGCAGCGCCCGCGCGACGACGATACGGGCAATCGCCTGGCCCGGCGAGCAGACGAACAGATGTTCAGCCATCTCAGTCGCAGCTTCGGCAGCTGGACGCTGGGCGGGGAGTGGCAGTTCGTCGGCCAGCGCTATGACGATGCGGCGAACCAGACAAAGCTGGGCGGCTACGGCCTCGTGAATCTCTTTGCGGAGTATCGTGTGGAGAAGGACTGGGTACTCTTTGCCCGTGGCAACAACATCTTCGACAAATACTACGAAACCGTGAACAACTACGGGGTACTCGGCGCGAACGCGTTCTTCGGTATCCGCTACGCACCGAAATAAGCTGCCATGCCCTCCCGCCGCCGCGCCGCCCTCGTTCTCGCCGTGCTCGCCCTGCTCGGCGCGGCGAGTTTCGCGGCGGCGCTGGCGAGCCGATCGACAACGCGGCCATCGTGCGCGAATTGCGCCTGCCGCGCGCACTGGCCGGCTTCGCCTGCGGCGGGTTGCTGGCACTGGCCGGCGCGCTGATGCAGGTGCTGCTCAGGAACCCTCTCGCCGACCCCTACGTGCTCGGCATCTCCGGCGGTGCCGGGGTCGGAGCCATGTTCGCGATCCTGCTCGGCCTGTCGGCCGCCGGACTCAACTTCCTGGCTTTTGCCGGCGCCCTCTCCGCGATGCTGATCGTTTTCGGGCTCGCCCATGGCGACGGCGCCTGGACACAGACACGCCTCCTTCTTACGGGCGTCATCGTCGCTGCGGGCTGCGGCGCGCTGGTGGCGCTGATGCTTTCGATCGCGCCGGAACACAAGTTGCGCGGCATGCTTTTCTGGCTGATGGGCGACCTCTCGCAGGCAGGCACGCCGTGGATCGCGCTGGCGGTGCTCGTTGCCGCACTCGTGGCATCAGTGCCCTTTGCCCGCGAACTGAATTTGCTGGCACGTGGTCACGACACGGCACAATCGCTCGGCGTCGACGTCCGCCGGCTGCGCTACACCGTCTACGCGATTGCCTCGCTGGTGACCGCCATGGCCGTCACCAGCGCCGGCTCGATCGGCTTCGTCGGCCTGATCGTGCCGCATCTCGTGCGCCTCGCCATCGGCAACGACCAACGCCTGCTGCTGCCGGCTTCGGTGCTCGCCGGCGGCGCACTGCTCACTTTCGCCGACACACTGGCGCGCACCGTCGTCGCGCCACAGCAATTGCCGGTCGGTGTGCTGACCGCGCTGATCGGCGTACCGGTTTTCCTGTTCCTGCTGGCGAGGCATCGGCAATGAGTGCCCTGCTCGAAACCCGCGACCTCACCGTCAGCGTCGGCGGCCACGTCGTTTGCCGCGACCTGAATCTCTCGCTTGCGGCGGGAGAACGGCTGGCCATCCTCGGCCGTAACGGGGCCGGCAAGTCGACGCTGCTTTCGGTGCTCGCCGGCCTGCGCAGCGCCGATGTCGGCGAGGTCCGCCTCGGCGGCGAAACCTACGCGGCGCTCGGGCCACGCGCAGCGGCGAAGCGCCGCGGCTGGCTGGCACAGCGCCACAGCGACGCCTTCGCCTCGACCGTCCTGGAGACGGCGCTGACCGGGCGCCACCCGCACCTCGGCCGCTGGGACTGGGAATCGAAGCGCGACACCGAGATTGCACGCGGCGCCCTGCAGGCCGTCGGCCTCGCCGAACTGGAAGAACGCGATGTGCAGACCCTGTCAGGCGGCGAGCGTCAGCGCCTCGCCATCGCAACGCTGCTGACACAGGCTGCGCCGCTCTACCTGCTCGACGAGCCGCTCGCCCACCTCGACCTGAATCACCAGATCGCCATACTCGACCTTTTCGCCGGCGCCGCACAGGATTGCCATGCAGGACTGGTCATGGTCCTGCACGAACCCGGGCTTGCCGACCGCTACTGCGATCGCGCGTTGCTCGTCCATGGTGATGGCCGCTGCGAGCTCGGCGCCTGTCGCGAACTGCTTACGGCCGAACGTCTCGGCAGCCTGTACGGCCACCCGCTGAAGGAAGTCGTCAGCGACGGCCGTCGCTGGTTCATCCCTGTCTGAAGGAAACGCAATGAGCGAAGAAAGCACGCGCGAACAGCGCCACCATGACCGCATGCAGCGCAAGAAGGACGTGATCGACTCGAAGATCGCCGCCGCCCAGGAAGAGCGCGGCATCCTGCTGGTCAATACCGGCAACGGCAAGGGCAAGAGCTCGGCCGCCTTCGGCGTCGTCGCGCGCGCGCTCGGCCATGGCCACCGCGTCGCCGTCGTCCAGTTCGTCAAGGGGCGCTCGGATACCGGGGAAGAGGGTTTCTTCCGCAGGTTTCCTGAACAGGTGCGCTGGCACGTCTGCGGCGAAGGATTCACCTGGGAGACGCAGGACAGCGGCCGCGACACTGCCGCCGCACAGGCCGCCTGGAAGATTGCACGGGCTTATCTCAGCGACGACACGATCGATCTGGTTGTCTTTGACGAAATGACCTACGCCTTCAAGTACGGCTGGCTCGATCTCGCCGAAGTGCTGGCAGCCATCGCCGCCCGACCGAGGATGCAGACGGTGATCGTCACCGGCCGCGGGGCGCCCGACGCGCTGGTCGAAGCGGCCGATACCGTCACCGAGATGGGCATGGTCAAGCACGCCTTCAAGGCAGGCGTGAAGGCAATGCCGGGTGTAGAGTTCTGAGCATGGCCCGTTGCCCCGCCCTCCTCGTCGCCGCCCCCGCCTCCAGCCAGGGCAAGACCACCGTCGTCGCCGCGCTGGCGCGGCTGCATGCGCGACAGGGAAAGCGAGTGCGCGTCTTCAAGTGCGGCCCGGACTTCCTCGATCCGCAGATCCATGCCATCGCCAGCGGCCACCCCTGCGAGAACATCGACCTCTGGATGTGCGGCGAGGCCGACGCGCGCTGGCGGCTGGCCGCGGCGGCGAAGGACGCCGACCTGATCCTGATCGAGGGCGTCATGGGCCTCTTCGACGGCACGCCGTCAGCGGCGGAACTGGCGACGACGCTCGGCATCCCGATCCTGACCGTGATCGACGGCGCGGCGATGGCCACCAGCTTCG
>JAKJEY010000053.1 GCA_022705165.1 Pseudomonadota bacterium | reverse complement strand
GATGAAGTCGGTCGGAGAAGTCATGGCCATTGGCCGCACGCTGCAGGAATCGCTGCACAAGGCCCTGCGCGGCCTGGAAGTCGGCGTCGACGGCTTCGACGAAAAGACCACCGACCGCGAAGTGATCGAGACGCAGCTGGCCGAGGCTGGCCCCGAGCGAATCTGGTATCTCCTCGATGCCTTCCGCTGCGGCATGAGCCTCGACGACATCCATCGCCTGACCGCCATCGACCCGTGGTTCCTGGCGCAGATCGAGGATCTCTACCTCAAGGCCGAGACGATCCGCGGCAAGGATCTGAAAACGCTGGACAAGGGCGACCTGTGGGCGCTGAAGCGCGCTGGTTTCTCCGACAAGCGTCTGGCCAAGCTGCTGAACACCACACAAACCGCGGTGCGTGAGCATCGCCATGCACTCGGCGTGCGCCCGGCCTACAAGCGCGTCGATACCTGCGCCGCCGAATTCGCGACCAACACCGCCTACATGTACTCGACCTACGAGGAAGAGTGCGAGTCGAACCCGACCGACAAGAAGAAGATCATGGTGCTGGGCGGCGGTCCGAACCGCATCGGTCAGGGCATCGAGTTCGACTACTGCTGCGTTCATGCTGCCCTTGCCATGCGCGAAGACGGCTACGAGACGATCATGGTCAACTGCAATCCGGAGACCGTGTCGACCGACTACGACACTTCGGATCGCCTCTACTTCGAGCCGCTGACGCTGGAAGACGTGCTCGAGATCGTGCACATCGAGAAGCCGGTCGGCGTCATCGTCCAGTACGGTGGCCAGACGCCGCTCAAGCTGGCGCGTGACCTCGAAGCCAACGGCGTGCCCATCATCGGTACCTCGCCGGACATGATCGATGCCGCGGAGGACCGCGAGCGCTTCCAGAAGCTGCTGCACGACCTCGGCCTGAAGCAGCCGCCCAACCGCACCGCGCGTGCCGAGGACGAAGCGTTGCGTCTGGCCGAGGAAATCGGCTATCCGCTGGTTGTCCGCCCGTCCTACGTGCTCGGCGGCCGTGCCATGGAAATCGTCCATGAGCCGCGCGACCTTGAGCGCTACATGCGTGAAGCGGTCAAAGTTTCCAATGATTCCCCGGTGCTGCTCGACCGCTTCCTCAACGACGCCGTCGAAGTTGACGTCGATGCGCTGTCGGACGGCGATGAAGTCATCATCGGTGGTGTCATGGAACACATCGAACAGGCCGGCGTGCATTCGGGCGACTCGGCCTGCTCTTTGCCTCCGTATTCGCTGGGCAAGGGCGTGCAGGACGAACTCCGCCGCCAGACCAAGCTGATGGCCAAGGCCCTAAATGTCTGCGGCCTGATGAACGTCCAGTTCGCGATCAAGGACGACGAGGTCTACGTCCTCGAAGTGAATCCGCGCGCCTCGCGTACCGTGCCCTTCGTTTCCAAAGCGACCGGCCTGCAACTGGCGAAGATCGCCGCGCGCTGCATGGCCGGCCAGAGCCTGAAGAGCCAGGGCGTGACGAAGGAAGTGATTCCGCCGTATTTCTCGGTCAAGGAAGCCGTCTTCCCGTTCAACAAGTTCCCGGGCGTCGATACCATCCTCGGCCCGGAAATGAAGTCGACCGGCGAAGTGATGGGCGTCGGTGTCACGTTCGAAGAAGCCTTCGTGAAGAGCCAGATGGCGGCCAGTGTCAAGCTGCCGACCTCGGGCAAGGCTTTCCTCAGCGTCAAGGATTCTGACAAATCGAAGGCGGTCGAGATTGCTCGCAACCTCGCGGCCAGCGGCTTCAACGTCGTGGCCACGCGCGGTACGGCGGCGGCGATCGAGGCGGCCGGCGTGCCGGTGACGGCGGTCAACAAGGTCACCGAGGGGCGTCCGCACATCGTCGACATGATCAAGAACAATGAGATCGCACTGATCGTGAACACCGTCGAGGAAAAGCGTCAGGCGATCTCCGACTCGCGTTCGATCCGCACCTCCGGCCTGCAGGCCCGGGTCACCTCGTACACGACGATATGGGGTGCCGAGGCGGCTGCCGAGGGCATCAAGAACCGTGGCGAACTCGTCGTTTATCCGATCCAGTCGCTGCACGCGCAGCTGATCTGATCCGTTTTGACCCAACCGCCGGGAAAGCCCCTTTCGGGGTTCCGGCGGTTTTGCTTTGATAGAGAGCGAAATGAGCAAGATTCCGCTGACCCTGAACGGTGCCGAGAAACTGCGTGAGGAACTGCACCGCCTGAAGACCATCGACCGCCCGAATGTGGTGGCGGCGATTGCCGAGGCACGTTCGCACGGCGATCTTTCGGAAAATGCCGAATACGACGCTGCCAAGGAGCGCCAGGGCTTCATCGAGGGGCGCATCCAGGACGTCGAGGGCAAGCTCGGTAACGCCCAGATCATCGATCCCAAGGCGCTGGATGCCGATGGCCGCGTCGTCTTCGGTGCGACCGTCGATATCGAGGATCAGGATTCCGGTGACACGGTGACCTATCAGATCGTCGGCGAGGACGAGGCCGATATCAAGCAGGGCAAGGTGTCCTATGCTTCGCCGATGGCACGGGCGCTGATCGGCAAGTTCGCCGGTGATATCGCGCAGGTGCAGGCGCCGGGTGGCCTTCGCGAATTCGAGATTCTCGACGTTCGCTACGAGTAATTCGCAAGTGATGCGACGGATTGCTGACGCCAGCTTCCTGCTGGCACTGACCGCATGGGTCGGCGCGCTGTGGGCGATCGGCTACATTGCCGCGCCACTTCTGTTTGCTCATCTGGCCGACCGCGCAACAGCGGGTTCGCTGGCCGGCAGCATGTTCTCGGTGGTCAACTGGCTCGGATTGGGTTGCGGTAGCTACCTGTTGCTGTTCATGCTGGTGCGCCTGGGGGCGGCAGCGATGAAGCGTCCGCTCTTCTGGCTGCTGTTGCTGATGCTTGGATTCTCCGCAGCCCAGCTCTTCGGCCTGCAGCCGCTGATTGCCCAGCTACGCAGCGAAAGCGTGCCGCGCGAGCTGGCTGAAGCCGCGACCAGGAGCCGTTTCGCCACGTGGCATGGGGTGGCAAGCGTTCTCTATCTGGTGCAGAGCGTGATCGGGGTTTTTGCGGTGCTCGGCGCGCAGCGCGGGCTCAGGTAGGCGCGCTCAGCGCTTGCTGCCGCCCTGGAAGGATCGCTTGGTGCGGCGCGGTTCTGCTTTCTTGCGCGGGGCAGCAGCAGCTTTCTTGGCGGCCAGTATGGCCGACGGGCGGTAGATGACCAGCAGCTTGCCGATCTGCTGGACGGCGCCGGCGCCGAGTTGTGTGCAGATGGCAGTCATGTAGGCGTCGCGGGCTTCGCGATCGTCGCCGTAGACGCGTACCTTGATCAGTTCATGCGCGTTCAGCGATGCATCGATTTCCTTCAGAACGGACTCCGAGAGTCCGTTCTGGCTGATCGAAACCACGGGATTTAGGCCATGGGCGCGGGCGCGGAGCGCGCGGCGCTCGTCGGCAGTGAGTTGCAGCATCGTGTTACCTTTCAAAACGCGAATTCTATCATCAGGTTATTGCGAATGGCCCGGACGAAAAGCAGCAAGGCATGGTTGCACGAACACGTGACCGATCCCTACGTCCAGAAGGCGAAGGCGGCAGGATGGCGCTCGCGAGCTGCCTTCAAGCTGATGGAAATCGACGATCGGGACAAGCTGATCCGCCCCGGCGAGGTCGTCGTCGATCTCGGTGCGACGCCCGGCGGCTGGTCGCAGGTGGTCGCTGACCGGATGAAGGGGCGGGGACGGGTAATCGCGCTCGATCTGCTGGAAATGGCGCATATTCCCGGTGTCGACTTCTTCCAGGGGGATTTTCGCGATGACGCGATTCTTGCGCAGCTCGAAGAAAGGCTCGCCGGCGAACGCGTGGGGCTTGTGCTTTCCGACATGGCCCCCAATATCTCAGGCATCTCGCTCTCCGACCAGGCGCGCATGATGCATCTGGCGGAACTGGGTCTTGAATTTTCGCGGGAATGGCTGAAACCCGATGGCGCCTTTCTGGTCAAAGTTTTTCAGGGCCATGGCTACGACGATTTCGTGAAGCAGATGCGGCAGGTGTTCAAGACCGTTGCCACGCGCAAGCCGGATGCCTCGCGGGACCGCAGTTCGGAGCTCTACCTGCTCGGCCGCGGATTGAAGTAATTGCGCTAAAATGCTCCATTCGACGCCCTTTTTGGCGATGAGGAATGCAAATTGAATAACATGTTCAAGAATCTGGCGATCTGGATGGTCATCGGCCTCGTGCTGATGACGGTCTTCAACCAGTTCAATGGTCGTCAGGTCACCCAGAACTCGATGGAGTACTCCCAGTTCATCGATGAGGTGAAGCAGGGGCGTATCGCGAAAGTGACCATCGAGGGGCGCACGCTGAAGGCGACGACCACCGACGGCAAGCGCATCACGACCTATGCGCCGCCCGATCTGTGGCTGGTCTCCGACCTGCTCAAGAACAACGTCAAGATCGAGGCGCGCCCGGAAGAGGAGCCGTCGATGCTGATGAACATCTTCGTCAGCTGGTTCCCGATGCTGCTCCTGATCGGCGTCTGGGTCTTCTTCATGCGCCAGATGCAGGGCGGCGGGCGCGGTGGCGCCTTCTCGTTCGGCAAGAGCAAGGCACGCATGCTCGACGAATCGAACAATACCGTCACCTTTGCCGACGTCGCCGGTTGCGACGAAGCGAAGGAAGAGGTTTCCGAACTGGTCGATTTCCTGCGCGATCCGTCCAAGTTCCAGAAGCTGGGTGGCCGCATCCCGAAGGGCGTGCTGATGGTCGGCAGCCCGGGCACCGGCAAGACGCTGCTCGCCAAGGCCATCGCCGGCGAAGCCAAGGTGCCGTTCTTCTCGATCTCCGGTTCCGATTTCGTCGAGATGTTCGTCGGCGTCGGTGCCGCCCGCGTCCGTGACATGTTCGAGAACGCCAAGAAGCACGCGCCGTGCATCATCTTCATCGACGAACTCGATGCCGTCGGCCGCCAGCGTGGCGCAGGTCTGGGCGGCGGCAACGACGAGCGTGAGCAGACGCTGAACCAGATGCTGGTCGAGATGGACGGTTTCGAGGGCCAGACCGGCATCATCGTCATCGCCGCGACCAACCGTCCGGACGTGCTCGACCCGGCGCTGATGCGTCCGGGCCGCTTCGACCGTCAGGTCGTCGTGCCGCTGCCGGACATACGCGGTCGCGAGCAGATCCTTACCGTGCACATGCGCAAGGTGCCGATCGCCGGCGACGTCAAGGCCGACATCATCGCCCGCGGTACCCCGGGTTTCTCCGGTGCCGATCTGGCGAACCTGGTGAACGAGGCTGCCCTGTTTGCCGCGCGTACCAACAAGCGCCTGGTCGACATGGAGGATTTCGAGAAGGCCAAGGACAAGATCATGATGGGCACCGAGCGCCGCAGCATGGTCATGAGCGAGGAAGAGAAGAAGAACACCGCCTACCACGAGTCCGGTCACGCTGTCGTCGCCAAGCTGATGCCCAAGTCCGACCCGGTGCACAAGGTCACCATCATCCCGCGCGGCCGCGCCCTGGGCCTGACCATGCAGCTGCCGGTCGAGGACCGCTATGCCTATGATCGCACCTACCTGATGAGCCGCATCGCCGTGCTCTTCGGTGGCCGCATCGCCGAGGAGCTGTTCATGGACCAGATGACCACCGGTGCCTCGAACGACTTCGAGCGCGCAACGCAGATGGCGCGTGACATGGTGACCCGTTACGGCATGTCCGATGCGCTGGGCCCGATGGTCTATGGCGAGAACGAGGGCGAAGTCTTCCTCGGTCGCTCGATCACGACGCACAAGAACGTCTCGGAAGCGACGATGCAGAAGGTTGACGCCGAGATCCGCCGCATCATCGACCAGCAGTACGCGCTGGCGCGTCGCCTGCTCGAGGAGAACCGCGACAAGGTCGAAGCCATGACGAAGGCCCTGCTTGACTGGGAAACCATCGATGCCGAGCAGATCAACGACATCATGGAGGGCAAGGAACCGCGCCCGCCCAAGGCGCCGCAGTCGCCGCCGAAGTCGTCTGCCGGCGATACGCCGGGTGCGGCACCATCGGCGACGGCACCGGCCTGATTCATTGTCCGATCATGAGGACGGGAGAGCGTGGCTCTCCCGTTTTTGTTTATGAAGCTCCGCTGCGGAAAATTCGATCTCTCTCCTGATCGCCCCCTGATCATGGGCATCGTCAATCTGACGCCGGATTCCTTCTCCGGTGACGGCCTGGCGGCTAGTTCGGCGCATGCGATTGACCATGCCCGGGCGCAGATTGCTGCCGGTGCGGACATGCTCGACCTCGGTGCCGAATCTTCACGCCCCGGTGCGATTCCGACGCCGCTCGACGAAGAGTTGAACCGCCTGTTGCCGGTAATGGAGGCGTTGGCCGGCTGTGGCGTTCCCATTTCCGTAGATACCTACAAGCCGGAAGTGATGCGTGCGGCGCTGGCAGCCGGTGCAGCGATGATCAACGACATCTACGCACTGCGAATGCCCGGAGCGATCGAAGCCGTGGCCGAGACGGACTGTGCCGTTTGCCTCATGCACATGCAGGGCGAGCCTTTGACGATGCAGCAGGCGCCGGCTTATGGCGACGTGGTTGTCGAGGTCCGTGATTTCCTTGCCGGCCGGGTTGCGGTGCTGGAAGCCGCCGGCATTGCACGTGAGCGCATCGTCCTCGATCCGGGCTTCGGCTTCGGAAAGACGCTCGAACACAACCTCGCATTGCTGCGTTACCTGCCGGAAACGACGGTCGGTGGCCTGCCGATCCTCGCCGGCCTGTCACGAAAATCGATGCTCGGTGGGGTCACCAGTCGGTCGGTCGATGAGCGTCTTCCGGCGAGTCTTGCGGCAGCTGTCATGGCGCTGGAGGGTGGGGCGCGCATCCTGCGCGTGCACGACGTGGCAGCGACGCGCGACGCGTTGGCAGTATGGTCGGCTGTCCGCAACGCAGTAAAATGACGTTTTACTAACATAAACCCGAAAGCGGGCAATGAGCAGAAAATACTTTGGTACCGACGGGGTACGCGGCCGCGTCGGCAAGTCGCCGATCACACCGGAGTTCGTGATGCGCCTCGGGCATGCCGCAGGCCGCGTGCTGGTGGCGCGCGAGCACCTGCCGCATGGCGAGCGCCCGGCGGTGCTGATCGGCAAGGACACGCGCAGTTCCGGCTACATGCTGGAAGCGGCACTGGAAGCAGGTTTTTCGGCAGCGGGCGTCGATGTCTGCCTGACCGGCCCGCTACCGACGCCGGCCATCGCTTATCTGACCCGGGCCCTGCGCCTGCAGGCCGGCATCGTCATCTCCGCTTCGCACAATCCGTATTACGACAACGGTATCAAGTTCTTCTCCGCCTTCGGCACCAAGCTGCCGGATGCCGTGGAATTGGCGATCGAAGAAGGGATCGATGCGCCGATCGAATGCGTGGCCTCGTCCGAACTGGGGCGAGCCCGGCGCATCAACGACGCGGCCGGCCGTTACATCGAGTTCTGCAAGAGTTCATTTCCGAACAGCGCCGATCTGCGCGGTCTGCGTATCGTTGTCGACTGTGCCCATGGAGCCGCCTATCACATCGCACCGCATGTGCTGCACGAGCTTGGCGCCGAGGTGGTTGCCATCGGCGCTGCACCGGACGGGCTGAACATCAACGACGAGGTCGGCGCAACTGCGCCGAAGGCGCTTTCAGCCGAAGTCGTGGCACAGGGGGCTGACCTGGGCATCGCACTCGACGGCGATGGAGATCGCCTGATCATGGTCGATCACGAAGGCACCGTCTATGACGGTGACCAGCTGCTCTTTGCGATCGTCAAGCATCGCCGTTCGGAAGGCACGGTTGGAGGTGTCGTCGGCACGCTGATGACCAACCTGGCTTTCGAGCATGCTGTTGCTGCTCTTGGTATTCCCTTTGCCCGCGCTGCCGTGGGTGACCGCTACGTGATGGAGTTGCTGCAGGAAAAGGGCTGGCTTTTCGGTGGCGAGAATTCAGGGCATATCCTCTGCCTCGACCGGCACACTACTGGCGACGGGATTGTTTCGGCCCTGCAGGTTCTGGCGGCAATGCGCGCGGAAGGGGGAACGTTGAAGGCGCTGCTTTCCGGCTTGCCGCTTTACCCTCAGAAACTGGTCAATGTAGGCGTTGCCAAAGGATTTTGCTGGCAGGATTGTGCCGAGATCGTTGCTGCCGCAAAGGCGGCAGAAACTTCGCTCGAAGGGCAGGGACGCATCCTGTTGCGCCCTTCGGGGACCGAACCGCTTCTGCGTGTAATGGTTGAAGGTCGTGACAATGCCCGTGTGACAGAGGTGGCGGAGACGCTGGCCGGCGTCGTACGTACCGTCGCGGCAGCACAGGGTGCCGCGGGAGATGCCCCTGTTCATTGACCGGATTTGCCCGTAACCGCTATAATCCTGCGGTTTTGTGCGGACGACCCGTATGCGATCGAAGCTGGTAGTCGGTAACTGGAAAATGCACGGCAGTCTGGCCGCCAACAGCGAATTGCTGAAGGGCCTGCTTGCTGGAATTGCCCGGGCCGGAAGCGTCGATGTCGCGGTCTGTGCGCCCTTCCCCTATCTCGCGCAGTTGCAGGCCATGCTGGCTGCAACGCCGTTGCGCTGGGGGGCGCAGAGCCTGAGCGAGCATGCCTCGGGTGCCTACACCGGCGAGGTGTCGGCGGCGATGCTCGGCGATTTCGGTTGCCGCTTCGTGATTGTCGGTCATTCCGAACGTCGCACGTTGTATTGCGAAACGGATGCGACGGTCGCGGCGAAATTCGTGGCTGCAAAGGCGGCAGGCCTGATACCGATCCTCTGCGTCGGCGAAACGCTGGCCCAGCGGGATGCTGGTGAGACATTGCGGGTCGTGCGTTCGCAGCTGGATGCCGTGATCGCGGTCGCCGGTGCGGACTGTTTCGCTGGTGCAGTGGTGGCCTACGAACCCGTGTGGGCAATCGGCACCGGGCGGACGGCAACGCCGGCCCAGGCGCAGGAGGTTCATGCGGCGATCCGGGCCCGGATCGCCGAAGCGGATGCTGCTGTGGCCCCGGTGCTGCAGATTCTCTACGGAGGCAGTGTCAAGGCGTCGAGTGCAGGCGAGTTGTTTGCACAGCAGGATATTGATGGCGGACTCGTTGGTGGAGCCTCGCTGGTGGCGGATGAATTTCTGGCGATTTGCCAGGCGGCGAATCGTTGAAGTTGAGGTTTAAGAATGGATGCTCTGTTTTCGGTAATTCTGGTGGCGCATATCCTGGTCGGGTTGGCTGTCTGTGGTCTGGTGCTGATGCAGCACGGCAAGGGTGCTGACATGGGGGCAGCCTTCGGCAGTGGTGCTTCGGGTAGCCTCTTCGGTGCAACCGGCTCTGCCAACTTCCTTAGCCGGACAACTGCGGTCCTCGCTGCGATCTTCTTCGTGACGAGTCTCGCGCTGGCGTACATCGCTTCAAACAAGCCAAAAACGTCTGGCAGCGTGATGGAGAATGCAGTACAATCACAGTCTCTTCCGGCGGTAGCGCCGAAAGAGAATCAGGCAGTCGAAAACAAGGCTGTCACGCCGGAATCGAAAGATTCGAAGGCAAAAGACATTCCCAAATAAAAACGGGGAAAACGGGCGCGGGGTTGCAGCATCCCTCGAATGATTCCGCGCACGATGCAAGCAGGGCCGACGTGGTGAAATTGGTAGACACGCTATCTTGAGGGGGTAGTGGCGCAAGCCGTATGAGTTCGAGTCTCATCGTCGGCACCATGAAGCGGGGGGTCATGCGGGGGTAAGCAGTGTGACTCCGGGTTGAAATGCAGCGATAGCGCGGCGGCGGATCATGCTGGAAAATTACTTCCCTATCCTGGTGTTCATCCTTGTGGGTGTCACCATTGGCGTTCTGCCAATTATCCTTGGCTGGCTGGTTGCTCCCAACCGTCCTGACAGCGAAAAACTCTCTCCTTACGAGTGCGGCTTCGAAGCCTTTGAAGACGCGCGCATGAAATTCGATGTTCGCTACTACCTGATCGCGATCATCTTCATCCTGTTCGACCTCGAAATCGCCTTCCTTTTCCCGTGGGCGGCCATCTTCAAGGAAATCGTCGAGACGCCTGCAATCAAGATGTTCGGCTTCGTCGAGATGATGGTCTTCGTTGCGATTCTCGTCGTCGGTTACGTCTATGCCTGGGCCAAGGGCGCCCTGGAGTGGGAATAAAGGGGTAGGGCATGAGTATCGAAGGTATTCTCCAGGAAGGCTTTGTCACCACCACGGCTGACAAGCTGATCAACTACGTGCGTACCGGTTCGATGTGGCCGATGACTTTTGGTCTGGCCTGTTGCGCCGTTGAAATGATTCACGCCGGTTGTTCGCGCTACGACCTTGACCGCTTCGGCATTGTTTTTCGGCCGAGTCCTCGCCAGTCGGACGTAATGATCGTCGCCGGCACGCTGACCAACAAGATGGCGCCGGCGCTGCGCAAGGTCTATGACCAGATGGCCGAGCCGCGCTGGGTGGTCTCGATGGGTTCCTGTGCCAACGGCGGCGGCTATTACCACTATTCGTATTCCGTCGTGCGCGGCTGCGACAGGATTGTGCCGGTCGACATCTATGTGCCGGGCTGTCCGCCGACTGCGGAAGCGCTGCTCTATGGCCTGATCCAGTTGCAGAACAAGATTCGCCGCACCAACACCATCGCCCGCTAATTTTTCCGAGAGTGCCTCATGTCCGCGAAGCTGGAAACGCTTAGCCAGAACCTGGAAACACACCTCGGCGAGCGCATCAAATCGAAGAAGCTCGCCCTGGGCGAAGTGACGATCGAAGTGTCGCAGGCCGATTACCTCGGCGTCATGCAGACCCTGCGCGACGAAGCCTCGCTGGGCTTCGACGAAGTGATCGATCTCTGCGGTGCCGACTATTCGGCCTACGGCGACGGCAAGTGGCAGGGGCTGCGTTATGCAGTCGTCGTCCATCTGCTGTCGGTGACCAACAACCAGCGACTGCGCGTGCGCGTCTTCGCCGACAGCAATGATTTTCCGTCGGTGCCGTCGATTGTTGGCCTGTGGCCGGCAGCCAACTGGTTCGAGCGCGAGGCTTTCGATCTTTACGGCATCGTCTTCCCGGGCCATAACGACCTGCGCCGTATCCTCACTGACTACGGCTTCATCGGTCACCCGTTCCGCAAGGATTTCCCGGTTTCGGGTTACGTCGAGATGCGCTACGACCCGGACCAGCGCCGCGTCATTTATCAGCCGGTCACGATTGAGCCGCGCGAAAACACCCCGCGCATCGTGCGCGAAGAAACCTACGGAGATCTCTGAGATGCCCGAGATCCACAATTACACCCTGAACTTCGGTCCGCAGCACCCGGCCGCACACGGCGTGCTGCGCCTCGTGCTGGAGCTCGATGGTGAGGTTGTCCAGCGCGCCGATCCGCACATCGGCCTGCTGCACCGCGCAACCGAGAAGCTTGCCGAAACCCGCACCTGGATCCAGTCGGTCCCGTACATGGATCGTCTCGACTACGTGTCGATGATGTGCAACGAGCACGCCTACTGCCTGGCAGTCGAAAAGCTGCTGCAACTGGAAGTGCCGGTTCGCGCCCAGTACATCCGCACGATGTTCGACGAAGTGACCCGCGTCCTGAACCATCTGCTGTGGGTCGGTTGTCATGCGCTCGACGTCGGCGCGATGACGATGGTCCTTTACGCCTTCCGCGAGCGCGAGGATCTGATGGACGCCTACGAGGCGGTCTCCGGTGCGCGCATGCACGCGGCCTACTACCGACCGGGCGGCGTCTATCGCGACCTGCCGGACAGCATGCCGCAGTACGTCGAGAACAAGTTCAAGAAGCCGGGTGACCTGAAGATCCTGAACGATGCACGTCAGGGTTCGCTGCTCGACTTCCTCGAAGACTTCACCAACCGTTTCCCGAAGTATCTCGACGAATACGAGACCCTGCTCACCGACAACCGCATCTGGAAGCAGCGTCTGGTCGACGTCGGCATCGTCACGCCGGAGCGTGCCAAGGCACTCGGTTTCACCGGCGCCATGCTGCGCGGCTCGGGCATTGCCTGGGACCTGCGCAAGAAGCAGCCATACGCCGCGTACGACAAGGTCGACTTCGACATTCCGGTCGGTGTGAACGGCGACTCGTACGACCGCTATCTGGTGCGCATGGAAGAAATGCGCCAGTCGAACCGCATCATCAGGCAGTGCATCGACTGGCTGCGCAAGAATCCCGGCCCGGTCATCACCGACAACCACAAGGTGGCACCGCCGTCGCGGGAAAACATGAAGTCGAACATGGAAGAGCTGATCCACCATTTCAAGCTCTGTACCGAAGGCATCCATGTTCCGGAAGGCGAAGCCTACGCCGCTGTCGAGCACCCGAAGGGCGAGTTCGGCATCTATTTCATCTCGGACGGTGCCAACAAGCCGTACCGCATGAAGATTCGCGCACCGGGCTACGTGCATCTCTCCGCCATGGACGAGATGGCGCGCGGCCACATGATCGCCGACGTCGTCACGATCATCGGTTCCCAGGATATCGTTTTTGGTGAGATCGACCGCTGATGCTGACTCCCGAATCCCTCAAGAAGATCGACCGCGAACTGGCCAAGTACCCGGCCGAACAGTTCCAGTCGGCGATCATGGCCGGCCTGCAGATTGCCCAGGAAGAGAAGGGCTGGCTGGCGCCAGAAACCATCGAAGAGGTGGCCCGCTACATCGGCATCGAGCCGATCGCCGCCTATGAAGTGGCCAGCTTCTACAACATGTACGACCTCAAGCCGGTCGGCAAGTACAAGCTGACCGTCTGTACCAACCTGCCGTGCATGCTGACCGGCGGTGTCGATGCCGGTGAGTACCTGCAGAAGAAGCTTGGCATCGGCTACGATGAGACGACGCCGGATGGCAAGTTCACGCTCAAGCAGGGTGAGTGCATGGGTGCCTGTGGCGATGCGCCGGTGATGATCGTCAACAACCGCAAGATGTGCTCGTGGATGAACCCGGAGCAAATCGACAAGCTGCTTGAGGAGCTCAAATAATGGCCCTCCTCGGTGCAATCAACCCGGTCCTGACCGCTGGCCTCGATGGCGACAATGCCTGGCGCCTCGCCGACTACGTCAAGCGTGGCGGCTACAAGGCGCTGAAACGCATCCTCGAAGAGAAGATTCCGCAGGAACAGGTCATCGCCGAGGTGAAGACCTCGGTGCTGCGTGGCCGCGGCGGC
>JAKJEY010000052.1:10120-13693 GCA_022705165.1 Pseudomonadota bacterium | reverse complement strand
GGCGCCGCGTTCGGCCTTGCTGGAAGCGTTTCGCGCCTCGGGCGATGGCGTGCTGCTCGGTGCCGCGAGTTTCTGGGAAGGCGTGGACGTGCGCGGCGATGCCCTCAGCGTCGTCGTCATCGACAAGCTGCCGTTCGCGCCGCCGGACGACCCCGTGCTGTCGGCACGCATCGAGCGCATGAACCGCGAGGGCCGCAATGCGTTCATGGAATACCAGTTGCCGCGTGCCGTCATCAACGTCAAGCAGGGCGCCGGTCGCCTGATCCGCGACGAGACCGACCGCGGCGTGCTGATGATCTGCGATCCGCGACTCATATCAAAGCCCTACGGCCGCCGCGTCTGGCAAAGTCTGCCACCGATGAAGCGGACACGCGAACTCGCCGAAGTGATCGACTTCTTCGAAGCCGGAGCCATGGCATGACCGAACTGATGACGCCGCTGCCGGACGACTGCAAGAGTGCCGCTGCGGTACTCAATCGCGATTGTGCCTGCGTGTCGCTCGACCACCGGGCGCTCGAGCAGGCACTCGGTGGCGAGGCGTTCTATCGCGATCTGCGCGAAACGCGTCCGCACCTGTTTTCCGACTCGGTGGTGTTCGTCGGGCGCAGGCATCTGGCGCAGATGGCCGAACTGGTCGCGGTGATCGAAGAGCTTGTCGCGCTGCCGGCATGGCAGGAGCATGTGCTCGGCTGGGCACCGGTGTCGGCGCGTCGTCCCTGTGCGGCACGCGGCGTTTTCCTGGGCTACGATTTCCACCTGGGTGATGACGGCCCGAAGCTGATCGAAATCAACACCAATGCCGGTGGCGGCCTGCTCAATGCCCGGCTGGCCACCGCACAACGCGCCTGCTGTGCGCCGATTGCGGCACTGATGTCGCGGCCCGGCGATATCGAAGGCGCCTTCACCGCCATGTTTCGTGAAGAATGGCGGCTTGCTCGCGGCGACGCGCCCTTGCGGCGGATAGCCATCGTCGATGAACAACCGGCCGGGCAATATCTGGCCCCGGAATTCGAGCTGTTCCGGCAATTGTTCGAAGCGGACGGCATCGCTGCGGTGATCGCCGATCCGACTGAATTCGAATGGGATGGGGCGCGATTGCTGCATGCGGGGCAGGTCATCGATCTGATCTACAACCGTCTCACCGATTTTTCGCTGGGCGATCCGGCCTGTGCCGCGCTGCGCGCTGCCTGGGACCACGACGGCGCTGTCATCACGCCGCATCCGCGTGCGCATGCGCTCTACGCCGACAAACGTAACCTCGTTGCACTGGGCGATGCGGCCTGGCTGGCCGAGATCGGGGTGGCGGCCGACGCGCGGGCGCTGATTGCCGATATGGTGCCGGCGACGGTCGCTGTCACCTCGGCGGCGGCAGAGCGCTTCTGGACCGAGCGCAAGCGCTGGTTCTTCAAGCCGGCTGCCGGCTACGGCAGCAAGGCGGCCTATCGCGGAGACAAGCTGACGAAGCGTGTCTTCGAGGAAATCCTGCAGGGCGGCTATATCGCGCAGTCGCTGGTGCCGCCGTCGGAGCGGCGCCTCGAGGTCGCCGGCGAGGCCCGGCAGTTCAAGCTCGACCTGCGCAACTACGCCTATGCCGGCAAGGTCCAGCTCGTCGTTGCCCGGCTTTACCAGGGGCAGACGACCAATTTCCGCACACCGGGTGGCGGTTTCGCGCCGGTCTTCGAGGTGCCGGGGGCCGCTACGGGTAAAATGCAGGCATGAAAGTTTTCGGTATCGCCGGTTTCTCCGGTTCCGGCAAGACGACGCTGATCGAGCAGCTGATTCCTCGCCTCACTGCGCGTGGCCTCAGGGTGTCGGTGATCAAGCACGCACATCACGGCTTCGACATCGACAAGCCGGGCAAGGATTCCTACCGGCACCGTGAGGCGGGAGCGAGCGAAGTGATGCTCACCGGGGCGCAACGTTGGGCCTTGCTGCACGAGCTGCGTGACGAGCGAGAGCCGACGCTCGACGAGTACCTCGCGCACTTCTCGCCCTGCGATCTGGTGCTGGTGGAAGGCTTCAAGAACGAGCCGGTGCCGAAGCTGGAGGTGTACCGGCCGGCCAACGGCAAGCCGCCGTTGTGGCCGGAGAATCCGGATGTCGTTGCGGTGGCGACTGATGAGGCGATCAAGACGCACCTGCCGGTGCTTGATCTGAACGACATCGGCGCAATCGCGGATTTCGTCGTGACCACCCTGGAACTGCAAGGAAAAACCGATGCTGTCGTTTGACGAAGCGCTACAGAAACTGCTGGCCGGTGCGAAGCCGGTGACTGAAACGAAGGCGATGCCGACCATAGCGGCCGCCGGGCGCGTGCTTGCCGAGGCGCAGTACTCGACGCTCTCGGTGCCGCCGCTCGACAACTCGGCAATGGACGGCTACGCCGTGCGTGCGGGCGATGTCGCTGCCGTTGGCACCACGCTGCCGGTGTCGCAGCGCATTCCGGCCGGCACGGTCGGCGCGCACCTGCAGCCCGGCACGGCCGCCCGCATCTTCACCGGCGCGCCGATTCCTGCCGGTGCTGACGCGGTGATCATGCAGGAGCGTTGCGAGCATGCGGGGGAGGGGGTCGTCATCAACCACGTGCCGAAGCCCGGCGAGCACATCCGCCGTGCCGGCGAAGACGTTGCACCGGGTGCGCAGATCCTTGCCGCCGGCGCCCGCCTGCGGCCGCAGGATACGGCCTTCGCTGCCTCGGTGGGCCTTGCCACGCTGCCGGTGCTGCGCCGCGTTCGGGTTGCCGTCTTTTTCACCGGCGACGAACTGCGCATGCCGGGCGAGCCGTTGCCACCGGGCGCCATCTACAACTCCAACCGCTTTGCGCTGGTGGCGCTGCTGGAGCGCCTGGGCTGCGAAGTGCGCGACCTCGGGCTGGTGCCGGATCAACTTGAACCGACACGTGCAGCGCTGCGTGCGGCGGCCGCCGACAATGATCTGATCATTACCTCCGGCGGTGTCTCGGTCGGCGAGGAGGATCACATCAAGCCGGCGGTGGAAGCCGAGGGCAGACTCGACATGTGGAAGATCGGCATCAAGCCGGGCAAGCCGCTGGCCTTCGGGTCGGTGACGACGGATGGCAAGGAGTGCGCCTTCATCGGACTGCCGGGCAACCCGGTCTCGGCCTTCGTGACCTTCGTGACGCTGGTGCGTCCCTTCGTGCTGCGCCTCTCCGGCGTCGACAAGGTACTGCCGAAATCCTACCTGCTGCGTGCCGATTACGACTGGCCGCGCCCCGACGGTCGTCGCGAATTCCTGCGTGCGCTGACCAATGATGCCGGCGGCGTCGAACTGTTTCCCAGCCAGGGTTCCGGCGTGCTCTCGTCCTGCGTGCAGGCTGACGGCCTCGTCGACAATCTGCCGGGCAAGGCCGTGGCGCGTGGTGATCTGGTGCGCTTCATCCCGTTCTCCGAGTTGCTGAACTGAAATGATCAAGATCCTCTACTTCGCAGCGCTGCGCGAAAAACTCGGCACGGCCGGCGAGAGCCTCGAGCTGCCGGCAGGTGTTGCCGATGTCGGCGGCGTGCTCAAACTGCTGGCCGAGCGCGGCGGTGAATGGGCCACGCTCGCCGCGGT
>JAKJEY010000052.1:0-10110 GCA_022705165.1 Pseudomonadota bacterium | reverse complement strand
TGAATCAGGAAATGGCACGCCCCGACACGCTGGTGAAGGACGGCGACGAACTTGCCTTCTTCCCGCCGGTGACCGGGGGCTGACGATGAGCGTCAGCGTTCAGGAAGCCGATTTCGATGTCGGTGCCGAAATCGCCGCGCTGACGGCCGGCGATGCGCGCGCCGGTGCGGTCGCAAGTTTCGTCGGCCTGGTGCGCGATGTGAACGACGGTTCCGGCGTTTCCGAGATGACCCTGGAACACTATCCCGGGATGACCGAGAAGGCGCTCGAAGCGATCGTCGCCGAAGCCAGCTCCCGCTGGGATGTCTACGCCGTGCGTGTCATCCATCGCGTCGGCAGGCTGCTTCCTTGCGATCGCATCGTGCTCGTTGCCGTGAGCAGCGCGCATCGCGGCGAGGCCTTTGCTGCCTGTGAATTCATCATGGACTACCTGAAGACGAAAGCCCCGTTCTGGAAGCGCGAGGTCACGCCGGAGGGCGCGCGCTGGGTCGACGCGCGCGACTCGGATGACAGTGCTGCCCAACGCTGGGAGTAAGCGTCGGGGACTTTCCGGCACGCCTTGCGTTTTGCAACAACTCACGGCACGATAGATTCCACGGGGCGGCGGCAGGCGCGGCCCGCATAGCATCGCAACCCGGGTTCGGTTGCCCGCCGGAGGAGTCTGCAAGATGAAGGAATTCGGCATCCCTGCCTCTGCGCCCGAACTTTCCGGCGCGACCGATAGCTTCCGTTTTCTTTCCGCTCCCGAGAATGTGCTGGTGTTCACGCTCGACCGATCCGGGCGCTGCGACTTCGTGAGCCCTTCCTGGGTGAGCCATACGGGACGTCGGCGTTCCGAGGAACTGGGGCGCGGCTGGCTGGAGCGCGTGCATCCGGACGATCGCCCGACCGTGGAGTCCGGCCTCAAGGCGGCCCTCCAGGATATTCAGCCGCTACGCCAGTTGTTCCGCATCCAGGGCCGCAATGGCGCGTTCCGCTGGTTCGTCAATCACGGCATGCCGCGCACCGACCCTACCGGTGTAGCGATCGGCTATCTCGGCCTCTGTTTCGATGTGACGGCCTATCAGGACGGCGATTTCGAATCGGAGCGTACCGCGCAGCACATGATTTCACTGCTGCGCCACACGCGCCTGATCGCAGTCGTCCTCGATCGTCGCGGTCATGTGGAATTTTCCAATGGCAGCCTTTGCCGGCTGCTCAAGTACTCCGGCGTCGAGCTGATGGACTATCCGCTGTTCGAACGCCTGGCGGTACCGTCGAGCCAGAAACTGGTCGCCGAACTGTTCCCCGATGGCGAACAGGCGCCGCACTTCCCGACCGAGTTCGAGACCGGCCTGCTCAATCGTGACGGAGAGCAGCGTGTTGTTGCATGGCACGCCGTGGTGATGCGGGATCGCGTCGGCAATCCGCGTCACACGATCCTGATCGGCGACGACGTGACCGAATTGCGCCAGACCGAAACGCAGACGGCGATGTCGGCAAAGATTTTTGCGGCATCACATCATGCGATGCTGGTGACGACCCTTACGGGCGAAATCGTCGAGGTCAATCCTGCGTTCACGACACTCACCGGTTATTCGCGCGATGAAGTGATCGGGAAAAATCCGCGACTGCTGCAATCCGGGCGCCATGATGCCGATTTCTACGCGCAGTTGTGGAAGCGCCTGCTGGAGACCGGTCACTGGTATGGCGACATCTGGGACAAGCGCAAGGACGGGAGCATCTATCCGAAATATCTGTCGGTCAGCGTCGTGCGCAACGAGGCTGGTGAGGCAACGCACTATTCGGGAATTTTCTACGACATCTCCGAGCGCAAGACGGTCGAAGAGCGCCTGGATCGGCTTGCACACTACGACGTGCTGACCGGGCTTCCGAACCGTTCTCTCCTGATGGACAGGCTCGAGCAACTGGCAGAGCACGCTGATCGTGACGGCGGGCGGGTCGGTGTCCTGTATCTCGATCTCGACCACTTCAAGGAAGTGAACGATACCCTCGGCCATGCAGCAGGAGATGCCCTGCTCAAGGAGGCTGCACGACGCATGAAGAATTGCCTGCGTGCAATCGATACCGTGGCACGACTGGGGGGCGATGAATTCGTGGTGCTGGTGCCAGACGTCGTGCAGCGTGATGACCTCGCCCAGGTGGCACGGAAGATCGTCGATGCCCTTCTGCCGCCGTGTGAAATCGACGGTCGATCGGCCGTCACGGTCGCGAGCATCGGGATCAGCATCTATCCGGATGATGGTTCCGATGTCCACGACGTGGTCCAGCATGCGGATGCTGCGATGTACCAGGTCAAGCAGGCGGGGCGAGGTTTCTACCGATTCTTCGACGCCGGAAGCAGGTAAGGGCGGCAGAAGTGAGAACGCGATGCAGGTGCATCGCGTTTTCCGGGGTTCTCCTGCAGTCTAGACCGCCTTGAACCGGCTCACGGACGCGTGCAGCGCTGCCGACAGTTCCTGCAGGTGACGGGCGGCATCGGTCGTCTGCTGGACCGCCTGCGCACTTTCTTCCGACATCTGGGCAATGCGTTCGATATTCTTGGCGATGTCGCTCGATGCGGCGCTCTGTTCGCGGATCGACGATGAAATGTCGTTGACGACATCGACCACGCGCAGGGCGCCATCGCGGATGCTGACGATCGACTGACCCGCTTCGTTGGCGAGCGCGACGCCCTTGTCGGCCTGCGTGACGCCGGTCTGCATGCTCGAGACGGCGTTGCGGGTGCCGTTCTGGATCTTCTCCACCATGCCGGCGATTTCGGTCGTGGACATGCTCGTGCGTTCAGCCAGCTTGCGCACCTCGTCGGCAACCACCGCGAAGCCTCGGCCCTGCTCGCCGGCCCGTGCCGCTTCAATTGCTGCGTTCAGCGCAAGCAGATTGGTCTGGTCGGCGATTTCCTTGATGGTATTCACGATCGAAGTGATCTGGTCCGACTGTTGACCGAGTTCCTCGATGATCAGGGAGGAGGATTGCACCGCATCGGCGATCTTGCGCATCTCGACGGCGGCGTTCTGGATGATGGCGGTTCCCTGCTCGGAAACGTTGCCGGCTTCCTGCGAGATGCCATGCGCTTCGCCAGCGTTGTGCGACACCTGGTCGATGCTGACCGTCATCTCTTCGACGGCAGCCGCCATCGCAGAAGCGGATTCGCTCTGCTGCCGCGAGCGCATCGCGACTTCCTCGGACGCGTGCAGCAGTTGGTCCGAGGCAGAGGCCAGTCGCTCGGCACCGGCGACGATCTCCTTGATCATCGCCCGCAGCGTCTCCTGCATTTCCTTCATGCCCGCGAGCAGGCTGGTCGTGTCGCCCGGCGCGCAACGGACATCGGTGGTCAGGTCGCCGGCGGCAATCCGCTTGGTGATCTCGGCGGCGTACTGCGGGTCACCGCCCAGCGTGTTCACGATGTTGCGGCCGACGACGAAGAGTGCAAATGCGATGAAACCGCCGATGCCGATACCCCAGATCAGGAATTTGGTTGCCTGCTGACGGAAGAGGGCGTCCACATCATCGATGTAGATGCCGGTACCAACGATCCAGCCCCAGGGTTCGAAGCCCTTGACGTACGAGATTTTCGGAACCGGCGCATTCGAACCCGGCTTAGGCCAGAGGTAATCGACATAGCCGGCACCGGAGGCCTTGACGACCTTGACGAACTCGACGAAGAGGACCTTGCCGGTCGGATCCTTCACCTCGTTCATCGCCTTGCCCTCGAGTTCCGGGCGAACCGGGTGCATCAGCGTCGTTGGCGAGAAATCGTTGATCCAGAAGTATTCGGTCTTGTCGTAGCGCATCTCGCGCACCGCATTCATCGCGGCCTTCTTGGCATCGTCGACCGGCATCCGGCCATCACGTGCCTGCTTCTCGAAATGGGCGATGGTGGCATGCGCGACCTCGACGAGATTGCGGATCTTTTCCTGCCGGTCGGTCATCATCTGCTGCTTGTCGTTAGCCAGCGTGACCACGAAAAGCAATGCCAGCGCCACGACCGTGGTTACTGACAGACCCAGCAGCTTCGTGCGCAATGATGTTCCTGAGGATGCGCTCATGATGGCCTCTCCCTTATTCAACGATTAGGACGCAGATGTATCATCACCTCGTTTCATTCTATGCCTAAGGTAATAATTGGCAAGCCTCAGTCCTTCAGGCTCGCCAGTGCGTCGCCCTGATTGTCGAAAATATGCGGCGAGAGTTGCCGTGTGCTCAGGGCATCGCCGATCTGCGCCCGTGTGAAGGCACTGGTCGTGTAGCGGGTGACACGGGTGTAGTAGCGGGTGACGACATCGCGGACCATTTCGACGTATGCATCGAGCAACTCAGGAGCGATGCTGAAATTGTCGTAGTTGATGATCGCGTAGACCTTGTGGTCGAGCTTGCCGAGCTTCTCCCCGATCAGTCGGCGGATGTCGTCGATCTGTTCGGTGCGCCGGATTTCGAGGTTGTCGAAATTGACGAAGAAAAGATTCTGCCCGGCATCGTAGGTCAGGCGCCTGTCGAGCGGCAGGGTCTGCAGTTCGGCGCGCAGCCCCATCGATCCCTCGGAAAAGATGCGGGCATCCATCAGCTTCAGTTGCGGGCTGATCTGCGGCCGGAATTCCATCTGCGCCAGGATGTCGAGCTCGAGGTCGATTCCCGGTGCGATCTCGATCAGTTCCATGCCGTCCGGCGTCAGCCGGAAGACGCAGCGCTCGGTGACGTAAAGAACCGATTGACCCCGTTTCGTGGCGTAGGCACCGCTGAAGGTGCGATGCTCGACCTGGGCGACGAATTTTTTCGCCTTGCCTTCGCGGACGATCTTCAGCTTGCCGTCTTCTATGGCGATTTCCAGGTCGCCGGCAGTGAAGGTGCCGACGAAGACGACCTTCTTTGCGTTCTGGCTGATGTTGATGAAGCCACCGGCACCCGCCAGCCTCGGGCCGAACTTGGAGACGTTGAGGTTACCCTCGGCGTCGGCCTGCGCGAGCCCCAGGAAGGTGGCATCGAGGCCGCCACCGTCGTAGAAGTCGAACTGGTAGGGCTGGTCGATGATCGCGTCGGTGTTTACTGCGGCACGCCACCGACGACGCCGGGCTCGGCGGTCAGCGTCAGCAGGTCGATCACCTTTTCCTCGGCGGCAACGCTGGAGACGCCTTCCGGCATCCCGACCCCCAGGTTGATGATGCCGTTGGGCGGCAATTCGAAGGCGGCACGACGGGCGATGATCTTGCGTTCATCCATCGCCATCGGCGCGATCGACGACATCGGAATGCGGATCTCGCCGGAGAAGGCGGGGCTGTATGCCTCGGCGAAGGTCTGCATGTGATATTCGGGCTTCTCAGCGACGACCACGCAATCGACCAGGATGCCGGGAATCTTGACCTGGCGCGGGTTCAGCGAGCCGCGCTCGGCGACACGCTCGACCTGCACGATGACGATACCGCCGGAGTTGTGCGCGGCCATCGCGATCGCCAGTGCTTCCAGCGTCAGCGCTTCCTTCTCCATCGTGATGTTGCCGTCGGGGTCGGCCGTGGTGCCGCGGATGATGCCGACGTTGACCGGGAAGGTCTTGTACATCAGGTAATCCTCGCCGCCGACGTTGATCAGCGAGACGAGGTCTTCCGTGGTGCAGTCGTTGATCTTGCCGCCGCCGTAGCGCGGATCGACAAAGGTGCCGAGCCCGACCCGGGAGATCTGCGCCGGCTTGCCGCCGGCGATGTCGCGGAAGAGGTGGGTGATGACGCCCTGCGGCAGGTTGTAACCCTCGATCTTGTTGTCGACCGCGAGCTTCTGCAGCTTCGGCACCAGGCCCCAGTGGCCGCCGACGACGCGCCTGACAAGCCCCTCGTGGCCGAAGTGATTGAGGCCCCGCTCCTTGCCGTCGCCCTGTCCGGCCGCGTAGAAGAGGGTCAGGTTCTTCGGCGTTCCCTTCTCGGCCAGCGGGTCGTCACCGAGAAAACGCTTCTCCAGCGCGACGGCAATGTTCTCGGCGAAGCCGATGCCGACGAAACCGCCGGTGGCCACGGTGTCGCCGTCGCGGACGAGACGGACGGCTTCAGCGGCGGAGACCACCTTGCTGCGTTTCTCGATCGTGTGTTGCGGATTTTCCAGCAGGGGGTGCGAAGCGGTGCCCATGGTCGCGGTCTCCTCGTTGTTGTACCTGCCTGCCCGGTTCGTCGGCAGTGCAGGGTGCGCGGTCGATTGTCAGCTTAGCGTAATGCCATGCGAAATGTGACCTTTCACGATATGAAAACGATCAGCGCAGCAGCGTGCCGTTGCGTCCGATGACGGTCACTTCGACATAGCGCGAACCGACCCGGTTGCCCGGGGAAAAGCTGACCGTGAAGCCGCCGACATCGTAGTTGCTGATCGTCTCCAGCGCCCGCAGCACCTTTTCCGGACCCGGGTTGGGGCCGGCGCGGCGAAGCGCCTCGACCAGTACCTTGGCCCCGATGAATTCCTCGAAATTGGTATAGGAGATCGTCGCGTCGGGCCCGCCATGTTTTGCGAACAGGCGCTTGAATTCGCGCGTGATCGCGAGCGTGTCCGAATACGGAAAGGGCATCACCTGGCTGATACCCAGACCGTGCATGGCCGATGCGCTCGACAGCTTGACCAGCTGCCCGGCGTCGACGACCGAGATGTTGAGTAACTGGGCGGCACCGCCGGCTTCGCGATAGCCCTTCGTGAAGGCCGCCGTCGACTTGTTGACGGAGACCATGATCACCGCGCCGACATCCGCCTTGCGGATCGTCTCGATCGCGGTCTTCACGTCATCGGTATTGCGCTCGTAGGTGGCAACTGCGGCCAGCTTCAGATCGCGCTTCGCGAGCGCCGCTTCCACGCCCTTGCGACCAGCCTCGCCGAAGCCGTCGTTCTGATGGAAGACGGCAATCTTCCGCACCCCGACGGTGACGAGGTGATCGACCATGTGCTCGGCCTCGTCGGCATAGCCGGCGCGGATGTGGAAGATGTTGCGGTTCTCCGCCTTGCGCAGGGCCTCTCCGCCAGTGTAGGGCGCCACCAGCGCGATGCGTCCCTTTTCGAGGATGCCCTGCTTCAGCACTTCGCCGACGTTGGCCGTGCCGGCGAAACCGATCAGCGCGACGGCCTGGCGCTGGTCGATCAGTTCCTGCGTCAGGCGTACGGTTTCATCGACCTTGTAGCCGTCGTCGAGGACGACATGGTTGATCCGGTTGCCATGGATACCGCCGTTGGCATTGACGTGGTCGAAATAGACCCTGGCACCGAGAACCATGTCGCGACCCGTACTGGCAAGCACCCCGGACAAGGGGGCCACCTGGCCGACGACGATGTCGGCGGCGGCTGCGAACGTGCATGTGGCAAGGGCGATAGCGACGCTGGCGCGAATGGCCTGCGTGCGCAACTGCTGCAGCGCTTTGCGCGCTGTCGACGTGATGTTCATGCTGCTCCTCCTGTAGGTGATGAGGCCCGTCATGGGGCGCCTGTCATCACGCAGAGCAGTATTGGTGCCAGATGTTCAAGATATTGAAAAATAAGGACAAAAATTAATCTCGTCGGGGCCGGGTCTCCATCCGGAGATGATCGCGGACGGAATATGACGAAAGTGGTATCCGGGCGCCCTGTGGGCGGGCTGTCTATCGCTGTGGATGCGCGCCCGGCGTGTCCTGGCCGCGAGACGGGATGTCGAGGGCCGCCATCTTCTTGTAGAGCGTGGCGCGCCCGAGGCCGAGCTGGCGCGCCGCCTCGGTGACACGACCGCCGCACTGCTGCAGCGTACGCGTGATCAGCTCGCGCTCGAAGGCGGCGAGGGCTGCCTCGTAGGTGCCGGTAGGTTCTGTCGCGGCAGTTGTCGGCATCTCGGCCGGCAGTTCGGCGGGGATGACGATGCCGCGAATGTCCGCTTCCGTCAGGCGAGAGCCATCCGCCAGCATGCAGGCCTGTTCGAGGACGTTGCGCAGCTCGCGGATGTTGCCCGGCCACTGGCAGCGCCTGAGCAGTGCCAGCGCGCCGGGGTCCAGCTCGCGCAGCGTGAGTCGCGTGCGGGTGGCGATCTGCTCGAGGATGTGGTCACAGAGCGGGCCGAAATCCTCGGTGCGTTCGCGCAGCGCCGGCAACTGGATGGTGAGGACGTTGAGCCGGTAATAGAGGTCGGCACGGAAACGGCCGGCGGCGACATCGGCCTTCAGATCGCGCGAAGTCGCGGCGATGACGCGGACGTCGATCTTGACCACCTTGTTGCTGCCGAGCGGTTCGACTTCGTGCTCCTGCAGGACGCGGAGGAGCTTGGCCTGCAGCGCCAGCGGCATGTCGCCGATCTCGTCGAGGAAGAGGGTGCCGCCATTGGCCAGTTCGAATTTTCCGATGCGCGCCTTCCGGTCGGCGCCTGTGTAGGCGCCGGGGGCGGCGCCGAAGCATTCGGCTTCGAGCAGTGTGTCGGGAATCGCGGCCACGTTGAAGCCGACGAAGGGGTGCTCGGCGCGCGCCGAGGCAGCGTGGATGGCGTGCGCGAGCAGTTCCTTGCCGGTGCCGGTTTCTCCGAGCAGCAGCACGGTGGTGTCGAGCTGCGCCGCGCGGCGCGCCTGCTGCTTGACCTTGGTGGCCGCCGGGCTGTTGCCGATGTAGTGCGTGAAGGTGTACTTGGCGCGTCGTTCCGCGGCCAGGTGCTGCTGTGTCTGTGCCAGCTGGTGCTGCAGCTTGTGCAGCCGCGCATAGAAGGGCTGCAGCGGCTGCAGCTTGTCGTAGAGCGCAAAGCCGATGGCGCCCATCGTCTCGCCGGCGTCGTCCTTGATCGGGATGCGTGTGACGACGAAGGATTCGCCATTGACGTCGAGGATGTCGAGCAGCAGCGGCCGGCCTGTGCGCACGACCTCGCGCATCAGCGACGTCGGGATGATTTCCTCGATCTCCTTGCCGATTGCCTGGCGCGCGTCGGCGATACCGAAGCGTGCTGCGTAGCGTTCGTTGATCCACACCACGCGGGCATTGCGATCGACCATGACCGTGCCTTCGCAGAGGCTGTCGAAGGCCTCGAACAGCGAAGCCATGGCGCGCGTGCGCAGCGTGGCGTAATCGAACTCTTCCAGCTTTTCGGTCGGCATCGGCAGGGGGGCGGGGACGGGGAATCTCATCTTACGCCGGATTGTCCATGAAACGAGACAAGCGTCGTTCAGTGGCGCACGGGTTGGGACGGCAGCCAGACGCGTGTGCGATAGGCGCCCTCGACCGGCTCGATGCTGACCACGCGCAGATGGCAGGCGAGGCGCGCGAGGCTGCGGAAGCGCGTCATCTCGGCGTTGTTGACCAATACCTCGACCGGCCCGATCTCGCGTTCGATGCGGTCGAGCAGCGGCCCGGAGAGCTTGCCGCGATAGCGGCTGACCTGGTCGGGGGTGCAGCGGCAGCGCCCGGAGCGGTCGCCATGCCAGCCGCAGGGACAGGGGTTCATCGCGGCGACGAGCTGGAAGCGCGCCGGGAACTCGGCCTGACGCGCGGCGCGGGAGATGTGGATGTGTCCGCTTTCGAGCGGTTCGCGCAGCGATTCGAGCACACGCCGGTCGAACTCGGGCAGTTCGTCGAGGAAGAGGACGCCGTGGTGCGCGAGGGAGATTTCGCCGGGGCGCGGTGTGCTGCCGCCGCCGACCAGCGCGACGGCCGATGCGGTGTGGTGCGGGCTGCGATAGACGCGTTCGGCGAAGCGTTCCGGCCGGAACTGCCCGGCGAGCGAGAGGACGGCCGCCGATTCGAGCGCGGCGCTGCTGTCGAGCGGTGGCAGCAGGCCGGGCAGGCGTGCGGCGAGCATGGACTTGCCGCTGCCCGGCGGGCCGGACATCAGGAGCGAGTGTCCGCCGGCGGCGGCGATTTCCAGCGCGCGCTTGACCTGGGCCTGGCCGCGGACTTCGGCAAGGTCGGCGTAGTCGATGAGTGCGTCACGGGCGGCGGGGGCGGCTGTCGGTAGCGGGTCCTCTCCGCGCAGATGGGCACAGACGGCGAGCAGGCTGCCGGCGGCGAGGATGGCGTCGGGCTGCGCCAGCGCGGCTTCGCGGGCGCTGTCCGCGGGGAGCACGAAGCTGCGTTCGCCGGCATCGGCGGCGAGCACCATGGCCAGTGCGCCGCGTATCGGCCGCAGTTCGCCCGAGAGCGAGAGTTCGC
>JAKJEY010000051.1 GCA_022705165.1 Pseudomonadota bacterium | reverse complement strand
GCCGCCCTCGCCCTCGGCGATGCGCTGGCCGTCGCGCTGCTCGATGCGCGCGGCTTCGGTGCCGACGATTTCGCCCGCTCCCACCCCGGCGGCAGCCTTGGTCGCCGCCTGCTGACCCATGTGCGGGACGTCATGAACCAGAACCCGCCCTTCGTCGCACCGGACGCCCCGGTTGCCACCGCCATTCTAGAGATTTCCCGCGGCGGCATCGGCATGACGGCCGTCGTCGACGAGCGACGCCGGGTGCTCGGCATCTTCACTGACGGCGACCTGCGCCGGGCGTTCGAGAAGAACATCGACCTGCGGGCACTGACTGTCGCCGACGTCATGACGGCGAAACCCCGCACCATCGGCCCGGACAAGCTCGCGGTCGAAGCCGTCGAAATGATGGAACAGTTCAAGATCAACGCACTGCCGGTCACCGACACGGACAGCCAGCTGATCGGCGCCCTCAACATGCACGACCTGTTCCGCGCCAAGGTGATCTGATGGACGCCTCCGCGCGCGCGCGCAAGCTCCGGCTGATGGCCTTCGACGTCGACGGCGTGATGACCGACGGCAGCATCTATTACACCGACGCAGGCACCGAACTGAAAGCCTTCAACGCCCTCGACGGCGCGGGTCTCAAGATGCTGGAAAAGGCCGGCATCACTGTGGCCATCATCACCGGGCGTCAGGCCGCCTGCGTCGAGCAGCGGGCGCGCAACCTCGGCATCGAGCGGTTGCACCAGGGCGTCCACGACAAGGTCGCCTGCCTGCAGACCATGCTCGCCGATCTCGGCCTCGACGCCACGGCCGCCGGCTACATGGGGGATGACGTGATGGATCTCGGCGCCATGGGGCTCTGCGGTTTCGCCGTCGCACCGGCCAATGCACACGATGCTGTACTGCAACGCGCCCATCTGGTCACCCGCAAGCACGGCGGCCACGGCGCCGTACGCGAGGCCTGCGACTTCGTTCTTGCGGCGCAAGGTCGCCTCGACGACATGATCCTGCCCTGGTTGCCGCAATGAAGGCCTGGTCGACCGCCGTCTTCCCGATCGCCGTGCTGACGACGCTGGCCGGATTGAGCTTCTGGCTGCTCCACGCGACATCGCTGGACGAACCCAAGCGCGACGGCAAGGACCGCCACGACCCCGATTACATGATCAACGGCATGCGCCTCAACAAGCTCGACAAGACCGGGCGCCTGCAATACACGCTGACAGCGAAGCAGGTCGTGCACTTCCCCGACGACGACTCGACCGATGTCACGCTGCCGCACCTCGTCTACCTCAGCCCGAGCAAGCCGACACTGACGATGAGCTCCATGACGGCGCACATCACCAGCGAAGGCGAAACGGTCTTCATGAAGGACGATGTCCGCATCAAGCGGGACGCAACGGCTACCCGCCCGGCGCTGTTCGGTTACATGCCGGATCTGACGATCCAGACCGAGGAAGAAACGGCGGAAACCGCCAGCGCCGTCCGCTTCACGCAAGGCAACTCCTGGCTGACGGGCGTCGGCATGAATATCGACAACAAGACCCAGACCTACGTCCTGCAGTCGCGGGCACGTGGTGAATTTGAAAGCAGAAAGGCCCAGGCCAGGAAATGAAGAAATCAATTTTTGCATCGCTGCTGCTGATCGCTGCCACCTCCGCCTTCGCCGAGCGGGCCGACCGCGAGAAACCGATCAGCCTGGAAGCCAATCGCATCAGCGTCGATGACGTCAAGAAAGTCCAGATCTACGAGGGCAACGTCGTGCTCTCGCAGGGAACGCTGGTCATCCGCTCCGACAAGCTCGTCGTCACCCAGGACGCCGATGGCTTCCAGAAGGGTGTCGCCTACGGCGGCCCCGGCGGCCTGGCGCGCTTCAAGCAGAAGCGCGAAGGCAAGGATGAGTTCATCGAGGGCGAAGGCGAGCGCATCGAGCACGACGCGCGCAGCGAAATCACCGAATTCTTCGTCCGCGCCTGGGTGCGCAGCGGCCTCGACGAGGTCAAGGGCAACTACATTTCCTACGACGGCCTGCACGAAAAATACCAGGTCACCTCCGGGGTTTCGGCCGACGGCAAGGGCCCGGCAAGGACCGAAGGCGGCCGCGTCCGCGCCATCATCCAGCCCAAGGGCAAGAACAGCGGCGAACCGTCGAAGAGCGACCCGCTGACCCTGAAACCGTCTGCAACCCTGCCCAACAAGGAGTGAGCACCATGGCCTACGAACTGATCCTCGCCGAGCAACGCGGCCGCGTCGGCCTGATAACGCTCAACCGCCCGAAGCAGCTCAACGCGCTGTGTGACCAGCTGGTCGAGGAGATGAAGTCGGCGCTCGACGATTTCGAGGCCGACGAAGGCATCGGCTGCATCGTCATCACCGGTTCGGAGAAAGCTTTCGCCGCAGGTGCCGACATCACGGCGATGAAGGATTTCTCCTACATGGACGCCTACAAGAGCGACTACATCACGCGCAACTGGGAGCGCGTGAAGACCTGCCGCAAGCCGGTCATCGCCGCGGTCGCCGGCTACGCGCTGGGAGGTGGTTGCGAACTCGCTATGATGTGCGACTTCATCATCGCTGCCGACACCGCGCAGTTCGGCCAGCCCGAGATCAAGCTCGGCACGCTGCCCGGAGCCGGTGGCAGCCAGCGCCTGCCGCGCGCTGTCGGCAAGGCCAAGGCGATGGACATGTGCCTGACCGCCCGCATGATGAATGCCGAGGAAGCCGAGCGAGCCGGCCTCGTCTCGCGCATCGTGCCGGCAGACAAGCTCATCGACGAAGCCATGGATGCCGCCACGAAGATCGCCGCCTTCTCGCTGCCGGCCGTCATGATGGTCAAGGAATCGGTCAACCGAGCCTTCGAATCCTCCCTGCAGGAAGGCCTGCTCTTCGAGCGTCGCGTCTTCCACGCCTCCTTCGCCCTGGAAGACCAGAAGGAAGGCATGGCCGCCTTCGCCGAGAAGCGCAAGCCGGATTTCAAGCACCGCTGAAACGTGCCCGGGGCAGCCATTGCTGCCCCGCAGCCGCCAAGATGCCGTCAAGCCGGAAACATTTTTGTAATACGCTGTTTCGGAACGACAAAATATTTTTGTGCGCCGCACAAAAAGTGCTTGACATCGGAAAAATCGTCCCTATAATTGAGTTCATGCTGCAGCGCAACATGTTTGAAACGCTCTCAAAGCGGTGCTGCATAAATTTCACCCACTTATAGGAGATTGACCATGTTTGCTACCCCGGAACAGTTCGCCGCTGCCAACAAGGCCGCCGTTGAGTCCCTGCTGACCCTTGCCAACACCGCCCTGGCTTCGGCCGAGCGCGTTGCCGCCCTGAACCTGAACACCGCCCGCTCGGTGCTGGAAGACGGCGTCTCGAACACCAAGGCCCTGCTCGGCGTCAAGGACGTGCAGGAAGCCATCTCGGTCCAGGCCACGCTGGCCCAGCCGAACGTCGAGAAGGCTGTTGCCTACTCGCGTAGCGTCTACGAAATCTCGGCCCAGACCCAGGAAGAGTTCGCCAAGGTTCTGGAATCGCAGTTCGCCGAATTCCAGAAGTCGGTCGCCGGCCTGCTGGACAAGGCTGCCAAGTCGGCTCCGGCTGGCTCGGACGTCGCTGTTGCCGCCGTCAAGTCGGCCATCGCTGCCGCCAACTCGGCTTTCGACAGCATGAACAAGGCTGCCAAGCAAGTCGCCGAAATCGCCGAAGCGAACGTCGCTGCCGCGACCAACGCCACGGTGAAGGCTGTCGGCGCGACCGCCGCTGCCGGCAAGAAGAAGGCCGCCTAATCAGCGTCCGACTGAAGAAGACCCCCGACGTGTTCGGGGGTTTTTTTTATCCACGACATCGTGTTCGTGGACACGCCGACCCAATGGCCTATACTGAACGATTACGCTGAACGATCTAGCCAACCACTGCTACCGGAGGAACGTGATGAGCAACAACAACCTCGACCAACTCGCCGCAGCCCAGAAAGCCAACGCCGAAGTGATGACGGCGCTCATGCGCACCGCCTTCGAAGGCATGGAAAAGCTGGCCGCCCTGAACATGGCTGCCAGCCGCGAATTCTTCAATGCCAGCGTTTCCAGCGCGCAGCAGATGATGGCTGCCAAGGATGCGCAGGAACTGGCCAAGATCAACACCGAGATCAGCCAGCCGAACGTGCAGAAGCTGATGGACTACTCGCGCAGCGTTTACGACCTGGTCACCCAGCTCCAGCAACAGGTCACGTCGGTCATGGATTCGCAGTACAACAACTTCTCGAAGAAGGCATCTGCCACGATCGCGCAGACCTCGGCTCAGGCCCCGGTCGGCGGCGACGTCTTTGCCGCGGCGATGAAGTCGATGCTGGATGCCACCAATCAGGCCTTCGGCAACATGCAGAACATGGCCAAGCAGATGACCGAAATCGCCGACGCCAACCTGCAGGCTGCATCGAGCGTCACGGCCAAGGCTGTCGGCGCGACCAAAAAGAAGTAAGCGGTTCAGCTGCCCTCGAAAAACCCGGCCATGCGCCGGGTTTTTTGTTGCCCGGAGGGCGCCATGGCCGTTGCCGGAATGCGTCGCTCAGTCGCGCCATGTCCAGGTGATGCCGCGCTTTTCCACCTCGACACGAATCTCTTCCATCGCCTTGTCGACCAGCGCCGGCTCACCCTCGACGCCGAGTTCGAGGTGGCGGCGCTCCTTGCCGACCAGCGACGGCAGCGAAAAGAGGCGCAGCGTCGGATAGTCGGCGACGATGCGCTCCATCAGGCCGAGCAGCGCGCTTTCGTAGGCCTTCTCGCCGGTGAGCAGGAAAGCCTTCTCGACTTTTGCTGCCTTGAACTCATCGCGGTAGAAAGTTTCCAGCGCCCACTCGATCATCGGGTGCGCCATCTGCGGGAAGCCCGGCACGAAGTAATGATGCCTGCCGGGCACCATGAAGCCGGGAATGCGGTTGAACGGGTTCGGCACGATGCGCGTGCCGGCCGGGAAGGTCACCAGCTGCAGGCGTTCCGGCGTCATGTCGTCGCCGAAGCGGATCCTCGCCTCCTCGACGCCCTCCGGGCTGATCTCGAGGCCGACGCCGAGCGCGGCCGCGACGGCCTGCCGCGTATGGTCGTCGGGCGTGTTGCCGATGCCGCCACAGGAGAACACCACATCGCCCGAGGCCAGCGTACGCCGGAAGGTTTCGGTCAGGCGCTCGCGGTCGTCGCCGAGATACTCGACCCAGGAGAGGCGCAAGCCGCGGGCACCGAGCATCTCCGCGATCTTCGCGAAGTGCTTGTCCTGCCGCTTGCCGGAAAGAATCTCGTCACCGATGATGATCGCGCCAAAGTTCATACCCTTCTTGCCTCCCCTTCGATGATGACCGCCGCCGCGTCACGTTCGCGACGCAGCGCCTCCAGTCCATAGTGCACGTAGGCCAGCGCGCCGAAGGCCGGCGCCAGCAGGCCGACGAAGGGCACGTGCGCCAACAGGCCGAGCAGCACCCCGAGCAGCAGCAGCTTGCCGCGATGCCTGGCGAAGATCGCTTTCCACTCGTCTTTCGTCGCATGCAGCGCCAGCGCATCGTAGGCGAAGGTGCGACGATTCAGCCAGGCCAGCCAGTAGATCGGCAGCACCAGCCCCATGCCCGGGATCAGCCACAGCGGCAGCGTGCCGATCCAGCCGATGATGAAGCCGGTCGCCGCGATCAGGCTGTTGGCGGTGGAGGCCACGACGCTGTCGTCACCCTTGCGTGTCACGTCGGGATATTCGCGGTCGCCGATCTCCTGGGCCAGCAGCGGCACCACGAAGATAGCCGCCAGCAGCATCGACGTCATGTAGGCCAGTGCAAACACGGCGAGCCAGCCGCCCACCCACGCCAGCACCTTGGCCAGCCACAGCGCCCCCCAACCCGTGAGCCAGGTCAGCGGCGGGAAATCGAGCAGCTGCGCCACGAACCAGTCGAGCGCGAAAAAGGCCAGCAGCAGCCAGACCAGCAGTGCCACCACCGCCGGCCCGATCAGGCGCGACCAGATGCGACCATCCTGCAGGTTGTTCAGGCTGCGCACCAGCGCATTGAAGACTTCAACCACGACTCAATCCTTCCCACGTCTTTTGCAACCGCTTGGCCGACACCGGTTCGGCGGTCTTCAGCTCCTGTGCGAACAGCGACACGCGCAACTCCTCCAGCAGCCAGCGGAACTGCTCGAGATTCTCGTCGACCACGCCCTGCTTGGCGAGTTGCGCAGTACGCCGTTCGTAGTTCGTCCACAGTGGCGCGTATTCGGCCATCAGGCGGGAATCGCGCGCCGGGTCGGCCTTGAGCTTGTCGAGGCGCAGCAACGCCGCCTTCAGGTAGCGCGGATAGTGCTGCAGGCGCTCGAAGGGCGTCGCGGCGACGAAGCGCTTGCCCATCAGGCGCGCCACCTGCGCCTCGATATCCTTGACCGCCGCGGCGTGCGTCCTGAACGCCGGCAGCTTCTTCATCAACGCCTGCCATTCGGTGAGCACGAGGCTGACGAGGCGGCAGATCTCCTGCGACAGCAGGCCGAGCCGCGATTTTGCCTCGGTGCAGCGCGTACGGAACTGCGCTTCGGTCTGCGGCAGCGGCGCAGTCAGGCAGGCGCGGGCGAAGACGATGTCGATCAGTTGCTGCTTCAGCTCGTCCACGGTCATCAGCCCCATCGCCTGGATGCCCATCTGCGGCAGGCCGGGCAGGTTCTTCTCGAAGTACTTGAGCTGTTCCCTGAACTGGATCTTGAACAGCCGCACCAGCCCCTTCTCGTGCGCCGCGCGCGCTTCCTCCGGTGAGTCGAAGACATTGAGCGACACCGATTCACCTTCGTCGGTCAGGCCCGGGTAGCCGAGCAGCATCTGCCCGCCGACGTCGACCTCCATCAGCTCGGGCAACTCGCCGAAAGTCCAGTCGGTCAGCCCGGAAAATTCCGACGGCGCCTCGTGCTTCTCCGAGAACTCGGCCTTGGCCTGTCCGCCCCATTCGCCGCGCAGCTCGGCCAGGTTGCGGCGCATGTCGAGTTGGCGGCCGTGCTCGTCGACCAGCTTGAAGTTCATCGACAGATGCGCCGGCAACTCGCCGGGACGGAAGGCGTCCGGCGTCACCGCCCAACCGCGGGCGTTCAGCCCGCGCGTTTCCATGATGAAGGCGATCAGCGCCGGCACCAGCCCCCGGTCGGAGGGAGCCACCTTCTCCGCGAACTCGGCAGCAAACTCCGGCACCGGCACCAGTTTCGCCCGGATCTTCTGCGGCAGCGTCTTCACCAGCTGCTGCACCTTTTCCTTGAGCAGCCCCGGCACCAGCCACTCGCAGCGCAGCGCCGGCACCTGGTTGAGGTGCGCCAGCGGCACCGTCAGCGTCACGCCGTCCTTCGGCGAGCCCGGCTCGAAGTGATAGGTGAGCGCGTACTCGACACCGCCGAGCTTGATCTGCGAGGGGAAGGCGTCGGTGGTGACACCGGCCGCCTCGTGCCGCATCAGGTCCTCGCGCTTGAGGAAGAGCAGCTTCTGGTTTTCCCGCTCGGCCTCCTTGCGCCACTTGTCGAAGTCGGCACCGTTGTGGATGCCTTCGGGAATCACATGGTCGTAGAAGGCGTAGATCAGCTCGTCGTCGACCAGCACGTCCGGCCGTCGCGACTTGTGCTCGAGCGACTCGATCTCGGCCATCAGCTTCTTGTTGTGCTGCCAGAACGGCCAGCGGCGGGCGAAGTCCTCGTTGACCTCGCCGCCGACGAGGCCCTGGCGAATGAAGATCTCGCGCGCCTCGGCCGGATTCATCGGCCCGAAGTTCACGCGCTTTTTCGGATTGACGACGATGCCGTAAAGCGTCGAGCGCTCCCACGCCGCCACCTGCATCGCCTTCTGCTCCCAGTGTGGATCGAAGTAGCTGCGACGGATCAGGTGAGCACCCACTTCCTCCAGCCACAAAGGATCGGCGCGGGCGACACAGCGGGCGTAGAGCCGAGTCGTTTCGGTGATCTCGCTCGCCATCAGCCAGCGGCCCACCTTTTTCTGCAAGGGCGATGATGGATGGACCAAGAACTTGATGCCGTGCGCGCCGAGGAAATACATCGAATCCTCGGAACGGCAGCCGAGGTTGCCCAAGAGGCCGGTAAGCAGCGCCTTGTGGATCGCGTCGTAGGTCGCCGGAATCTCGTTTTCCTTCCACCCCTGCTCACCGATGAGCGCGTGCAACTGACCATGCGTGTCACGCCACTCGCGCATTCGATTGGCCGACAGGAAATTCGCATGGCAAATCTGGACCAGCTTGCGCTGCGACTTCTTGTGCTCGATCTCGCTGCCGTACCAGTTCCACAGCTTCAGCCAGGAGAGGAACTCCGACTTCTCGTCCGCCCACCTGGCGTGCGCAGCGTCGGCCGTGCCCTGCTTCTCCTGCGGCCGCTCGCGCGGGTCCTGCACGGAAAGCGCGGCGGCAATGACCAGCACCTCCTTCAGGCAGCCGCCGTCGCGGGCGGCGACGATCATGCGGCCGATGCGCGGGTCGAGCGGCAGCTTGGCAAGGCCCTGGCCAATGCTGGTCAGTCCATTGTCGCTGTCGAGCGCGTTCAACTCCTGCAGCAACTGGTAGCCATCGGCCACGGCACGCGTCGACGGCGCTTCGAGGAACGGGAATTCCTCGATGTCGCCGAGATGCAGCGACTTCATGCGCAGGATGACGCCGGCCAGCGACGAACGCAGGATTTCCGGATCGGTGAACGCCGGCCGCGCCTTGAACCCTGCCTCATCGTAGAGACGGATGCAGATGCCGGCGGCGACGCGGCCGCAGCGGCCGGCGCGCTGGTTGGCGGCGGCCTGCGAGATCTTCTCGACCTGCAGCTGCTCGACCTTGTTGCGGTACGAATAGCGTTTGACCCGTGCCAGCCCGGTATCGACGACATAGCGGATACCCGGCACGGTCAGCGAGGTCTCGGCGACGTTGGTCGCCAGCACGATACGGCGCCCGCCGTGCGGCTTGAAGATGCGCGACTGCTCCTCGGCCGAGAGGCGCGCGAACAGCGGCAGAATTTCGGTGTGCGGCGGATGATGCTTGCGCAAGGCCTCGGCGGCATCGCGAATCTCCCGCTCGCCCGGCAGGAAGACCAGCACGTCGCCCGGCCCCTCGCGGTGCAGTTCGTCACAGGCATCGACCAGCGCGTCATAGAGGTCGCGCTGGTCCTCGCGCTCGGCCTCTTCCGTCTCGACCGGGCGGTAGCGGACCTCGACCGGGAACAGCCGGCCCGAGACTTCGATCACCGGCGCATCATGAAAATGTTTGGAAAACCGCTCGGCGTCGATCGTCGCCGAGGTGATGATCACCTTCAGGTCCGGGCGCTTCGGCAGCAGCGTCCTCAGGTAACCGAGCAGGAAGTCGATGTTCAGGCTGCGCTCGTGCGCCTCGTCGATGATCAGCGTGTCGTACTGCGACAAGCTCGGGTCGCCCTGCGTCTCGGCAAGCAGGATGCCGTCGGTCATCAGCTTGACGAAGGTTTCCGGGATCGTGCGCTCGGTGAAGCGGATCTTGTAGCCGACCAGGCTGCCCAGCTCGGTCTTCAGTTCCTGCGCGATGCGCGCGGCGGTCGAGCGCGCGGCAATGCGGCGCGGCTGCGTGTGGCCGATCAGGCCGGTGGCGCCGCGGCCGAGTTCGAGGCAGATTTTCGGTAGCTGCGTCGTCTTGCCGGAACCGGTCTCGCCGCAGACGATCACCACCTGGTGGTCGGCAATCAGCTTCGCGATCTCGGCCCGCCGCGTATTGACCGGCAGGTCCTCGTCGTACTCCGGCTGCGGCAGGCGCGCACGGCGCTTCTGCACGATCTCGCTCGATTTCGTCGCCAGCGCCGTGAAGTCGGCGCGCGCCTTGTCCTTTTTTGCTCCCTGCAGCGACTTCAGGTCGCGCAAAAGGGCTTTCAGCCTGCGCCGGTCGCTGGCGAGGCAATCGTCGAGTTCAATGCGCATCAGGAAAAGATCTTGTCGGCGCCGACGGTGAGCAGACCGAGGTAGGTCATCAGCAGGGAGCCGGCAAGGTGCGTGCCGGCCAGCGCCAGCGCCCAGCCGAGCTGATGCGCCAGCAGGCGCTCGACGACCTCGGCGGAGAAGGTCGAGAACGTCGTCAGTCCGCCGAGGAAACCGGTGATGACCAGCAGCTTCAGCGCCGGCGGCAGGCCGGAATTGAGATGGAAGACACCGACGGCAACACCGACGAGATAGCCGCCGATCAGGTTGGCGGCCAGCGTACCCAGCGGCAGCATGACAAACAGCGGATTGAGCATCAGGCCGAGCAGCCAGCGCGACCACGCACCAAGCGCCGCACCGAGTCCCACCGCAACAAAGCTGATTCCGTTCATGCGCGCATTTTACCCTGCAGCCGCCGCCAGGATGGCCTCAACGCCCGGATGGCGGATGCGCCGCTCACCGGAGATGGCGAACACCTGCTCGCGCACGCCCTCCAGTTCGCCGACCGGCAGCGCGCCGAGTTGCGCCTCGACGTCCGGCCCGAGCATGGACAGCGCCGGGAATAGCCCCATCCCCTGACGACCAAAGGTATCCATCAGCGCGCTGTCCTCGAATTCACCGACAACCTGCGGGCGCAGATCGTTCGCCTCGAACCACTGCTCCAGCTTGCCGCGCAGCGCATTGGTCCGCGTCGGCAGCATCAGCGGTGCGCCAGCCAGACTGGCCGGAAAACCCTTCGCATACTGCCGCGCCAGCGCCGGCACGCCATAAAAACTCACCGGATATTCGCCGAGCGGGTGGCTGAAGACGCGCAGGCTGCCGGTACTGGCCACCGGCCGGTCCGACAGCACCACGTCCAGCCGGTGCAGTGCCAGATCCGACATCAGTTCGTCGATCTCGCCCTCGTAACAGACGAGGCGAACCGGCTTGCCCATGCCCATCAGCGGCTGCAGCAGGCGATGCGCCGCCAGCTTGGGCAGCGCATCGAGGATACCGACGGTCAGCCGCAACACGGCTTCGCCGGCACGATCCTCCAGCGCCTCGAGCATCTGCTCGCCGAGGTTGAAAATACGGTCGGCGTAGGAGAGCGCCGTGCGCCCGGCCTCGGTCAGCGCCAGACCGCGTCCGGCGGGGGCGAACAGTGCCACGCCCAGGCTCCGTTCCAGCAGCGCGAGCTGCCCGCTGATCGTCTGCGCCGCCACCCCGAGCTTGTTTGCGGCGCGATTGACCCCACCTTCCTTGGCAACGACCCAGAAGTAATGGAGGTGCTTGTAGTTCAGATCACGCATGGGAACTCGCTATTAATTCCATTTTTACGAATTGTTCGTCAATTTTTATCCGCTTTTTCAAATAACGCAACACCCTTATATTCGCACTGTCGAATCCATAGGAGCCCACGGAGGACCTTATGAAACGCATCATCCTGTTCCTGGCAACCAACCTCGCCGTCATGCTCGTCCTGGGCGTCACGGCCAGCCTGCTGGGCGTAAACAAATTCCTGACGGCCAACGGCCTCAACCTTGGCATGCTGCTCGCCTTTTCCGCGCTCATCGGTTTCGGCGGCGCCTTCATCTCGCTCTTCATGTCGAAGATGATGGCGAAGTGGAGTACCGGCGCCCGCGTCATAGACAGCCCGAGCAACTCGACCGAGTTCTGGCTGGTACAGACCGTCGAGCGACTGGCGCAGAGGGCCGGCATCGCCATGCCTGAAGTAGCGATCTACGACGGCGAACCGAATGCCTTCGCCACCGGCGCCTCGAAGAACGCCTCGCTGGTCGCCGTATCGACCGGCCTGCTGCAGAGCATGTCGAAGGAAGAGGTCGAAGCCGTGCTCGCCCACGAAGTGGCCCACGTCGCCAACGGCGACATGGTGACGCTGACGCTGATCCAGGGCGTGGTGAACACCTTCGTCGTCTTCCTTTCGCGCATCATCGGCTACCTGGTCGATTCCTTCCTGCGCCGCAACGACGAATCGTCGTCCGGCCCGGGCATCGGCTACTTGGTGACGAGCATGATCTGCGAAATCGTCTTCGGCATCCTCGCCAGCATCATCGTCGCCTGGTTCTCGCGCCAGCGCGAGTTCCGCGCCGATGCCGGCGCCGCAAGTCTTGTCGGCACGCCGACCCCGATGGTGAACGCGCTGCGTCGCCTCGGTGGCCTGCACACCGAGTCGCTGCCGCAGAACATGGCAGCCTCGGGCATCGCCGGCGGAGGTTCTTCGTGGGGAGCGCTGTTCGCCAGCCACCCGCCGATCGAGGAACGTATCGCCGCGCTGCAATCGCGCTGACCGTACCGAGTGTGACCCCTCTGGCGGCTTCCCCCCTGCCGCCTTTAGAACCCCGGCTCCGGCCGGGGTCTTTTTTTGTTCTGCCCCCGCAGCGCATCGACACGTGGTTCAGGCTCATATTGATCCGGAAAGGCGAATTCGTGGCATGATCGACGGAACGCTTCTCCCGACATACCGTTCCGAGAAAGCCTCAACGAGGCCCGACAGTCCAGAATGAGCGCATCTCCGATCACCGAATACGATCCGTTCCCCGAGCGCTTCGCCCGTACGCTGGTCGCCGCACTCGACGAACGTGACGGCCATACGCGCAAGCACAGCGACCGCGTTGCCATGCTCGCCGTGGCACTGGGGCGTCGCTGCAGCCTCGATTCCGGAGAACTCCGCCAGCTCGGCATTGCCGCCCTGATGCACGACATCGGCAAGATCGGCATCCCCGACAGCGTGCTGCTCAAGCCCGAGGGGCTCACCGAGGATGAATGGGAGATCATGCAGACACATTCGGTGCGTGGCGAACGCATCATCCTCAGCATCGAGGCCGACGGCATGCCCGATGTCGCCCGCATCGTGCGCCACCATCACGAGCACTTCAACGGCAGCGGCTACCCCGACAACATCGCCGGCGAATCAATTCCGGTCATGGCGCGCATCCTCTCCGTCGTCGACAGCTACGACGCCATCGCCATGCCCCGCCCGTACCACGCCTCGCGCAACCACGACGAAGTCATCGCCATCCTCGAAGCGGAGCGCGGCGGCAAGCACGACCCCTACCTGCTCGACCACTTCCTCGGCTGCCTGGACAACCAGTAACCCCCTCGCCATTCCACGCAGAGGCCAGCGACAGGCTGCTAGAATGCGGCTTTGCCGCAACTTCAAGGGCGCCTCCTGCGCCCAGAGACCCCAATGTCCAAGGATAACCACGCCACGGCGCCGGCACCGGCCGCCAACTTCATCAAGAACATCGTCGAGGCCGACCTCGCCGCCGGCAAGCACGCGCAGCGCCGCTGGGCCGGCCAGCCCGGCACCGCCGCCGACCACGCCGCGGCGCCGCTCGACACGGCGAAGATCCGCACCCGCTTCCCGCCGGAGCCGAACGGCTACCTGCACTTCGGCCACGCCAAGTCGATCCTCCTGAATTTCGGGCTGGCCGAGCAGTACGGCGGCCGCTGCCACCTGCGCTTCGACGACACCAACCCGGAGAAGGAAGAGCAGGAATACGTCGACTCCATCGTCGATGCCGTGAAATGGCTCGGCTGCTCGTGGGAAAAGGAAGGCGAGAAGAATCTCTACTACGCCTCCAACTACTTCGACTGGATGGTCGAATTCGCCGAGTACCTGATCGAAGCCGGCCATGCCTACGTCGACAGCCAGAGCGCCGACGAGATGCGCGCCAACCGCGGCACGCTGAAGGAGCCGGGCAAGGATTCGCCCTACCGCAACCGCAGCGCCGCCGAGAGCATGGACCTGTTCAAGCGCATGCAGAAGGGCGAGTTCCCGGACGGCGCGCACATCCTGCGCGCGAAGATCGACATGGCCTCGCCCAACATCAACCTGCGGGATCCGGCGCTGTACCGCATCAAGCGGGCGCACCACCACAACACAGGAGAC
>JAKJEY010000050.1 GCA_022705165.1 Pseudomonadota bacterium | reverse complement strand
CTTCTCGGTCCCCGTCCTGCTGCCCGACTACTCGCCGCTGGCGCTCTCCGCCGGCCGCTACCTCGCCTTCGGCCTGATCGTGCTGCTCCCGGCCTGGCTCGACCGGCGCCGCCTCGCCGGCCTCGAGCGCAGCGACTGGCTGAAGGCCCTCGAGCTGGCACTCGTCGGCAACCTGCTCTACTACGCCGGCATCGCCTTCGGCGCACAGCAGGCCGGCGCCCCGATGACAGCCGCGATCATCGGCACCCTGCCGGTCGTCATCGCCATCAGCGGCAACCTCGTCGCCAAGCACATCCGCTGGCGCCGGCTGGCGCTGCCGCTGGCCGTCATCGGCGGCGGCCTCGCCCTCATTCACAGCCGTGAATTCAGCCTGCCGGCGACTGGCACGGCCGCCGGCAACGACTACCTGCTCGGCATCGGCGGCGCACTGTTCGCGCTGTTCTGCTGGACCTGGTACCCCCTGCGCAATGCCGCCTGGATCGCGCGCCGGCCGCAGCTGTCGATGACCACCTGGGCCACGGCGCAAGGGCTCGCGACGCTGCCGCTGGCAGCGGTGGCCTTCGCCGCGCTGCTCCCCGACAGCGGTCCGGCCGGGCCGCTCGGTCCCGACCCGCTGCGCTACGTCGCCTTGATGGCCGCCCTCGGGCTCATCGCCTCCTGGCTCGGCACCCTGCTCTGGAATGTCGCCAGCCGCGAACTGCCGGCAACGCTGACCGGCCAGCTGATCGTCTTCGAAACCCTGTTCGGCCTCGTCTTCGCCTATGCGCTGCGCGGCGCGTGGCCGGATACCGCCAGCCTCGCCGGCATCGCACTGCTCGTTGCCGGCGTCGTCCTCGGCGTGCGCGCCTGCCGGGCCTCCGCATGAACACGCAGCGCCCCGCCGGCCACCTTTCCGACCGCGGCTTCGCGCTGCTGCTCGCCGCACTCTCGGCGCTCGGTCCGTTCTCGATCGACACCTACCTGCCGTCCTTCCCCGAGATGGCCGAGAAGCTCGGCGCCACGCCGCTCGAAGTCCAGCAGACCCTCTCCGCCTACCTCATCCCGTTCGCCGCCATGGCCCTGTGGCACGGTGCACTTTCCGACGCACTCGGCCGCAAGCGCGTCATCCTGTGGGCACTCGGGCTCTTCGCGCTCGCCTCCTTCGGCTGCGTCTTCGCCACGCGCATCGAGCACCTGTGGATCCTGCGTGCGCTGCAGGGCATCAGCGCCGGCGCCGGCATCGTCATCAGCCGCGCCATCGTGCGCGACCTCTACGACGGCCCCGCGGCACAACGCTTGATGGCCCACGTCGCCATGACCTTCGCCCTCGCGCCGGCCATCGCCCCGGTCATCGGCGGCTGGCTGCAATCCTGGTTCGGCTGGCGCTCGGTCTTCGTCTTCCTGACCCTGCTCACCGGCGCCCTCTGGGCCGTCAGCTGGCGCTGGCTGCCCGAAACCCTGCCGCCGGAAAAGCGCACCTCGCTGCGCCCCGGCTACCTCGCCCGCACCTACGCCAAGGTCCTGCGCTCGCCCGCCTTCCTGTTCACCACCGGTGCGCTCGCCTTCAACTTCTCCGGCTTCTTCATCTACGTGCTGTCGGCGCCGACCTTCATCATGACGCACCTCGGCCGCAGCGAACGCGAGTTCCTCTGGCTGTTCGGCCCCGGCATGGGCGGGCTCATGTTGGGCAGCTGGTTCTCGGCGCGGCTCGCCGGCAGATACACGCCGCTGCAATGCATCGCCCGCGGCTACGTGCTGATGGGCAGCGCCGCCGTGCTCAACCTCGCCATCAGTCACCTGCTGCCACCCAGCATCCCGTGGAGCGTCGCCCCGATCTTCCTCTACACCGCCGGCATGGCACTGGCGATGGCCCCGCTCACCCTCATCGCCCTCGACCCCTTCGCGCACGAACGCGGCCTCGCCGCCTCCTGCCAGACCTTCCTGCAATCCGGCTTCAATGGCCTCGCCGCCGGCCTCATCGCACCGCTGCTCTGGGGCAGTACGCAATCGCTGGCGTGGGGCATGGCCGGCTTCGCCGCACTCGGCATTGCCGCCACGCTGCTGCATCGGCGCGCAGCCACACGATCGGGCTGATCAGCCGCCGCGTAGTCCGTTCGGGCTACACATCACCGACCTTATGACCTTGGGCGTAGCCCGGAAGAGCTATTGGCGAAACATGCCACCGGCAATAGCATGCAATCCGTAAATAAACCCGTTGGCAATTCAAGACGGGGCGGATTCCAACCTTCCAACAAGGAAATTTCATGATCAAGAAACTCGTTCTCGCAGCCGCGCTGGCCACGATCGGCACCGGCTCCGCCCTCGCCGATACGTTCAACGCCGGCCTCATCACCCCGGGCACCCCCGTCACCAACACCTTCACGCACAGCGTTGCCGGGTCGTTCTTCGACACCTTCAACTTCACGATCGCTGCCGGTACCGTTTCCACGTCCGCCGTCAGCATCGACCTGAACATCTTCAACCAGCCGATCTTCCAGATCACCGGTCTGACCGGCACCCTGTGGAACAACAGCCACCCGATGGGCAACTTCATCTACGGTACGTTCCCGGGCAACAACAGCACCTTCAGCTTCGGCCCGCTCGCCGCCGGCAACTACCACATTGACTTCGCTGGCACAGCAACCGGCGTTTCGGGTGGCGCCTACCTCGCCGCCGTCTCCGTTGCTGCCGTTCCGGAACCGGAAACCTACGCCCTGCTGCTCGCCGGTCTCGGCCTGATGGGCACGGTCGCACGTCGCCGCTCGCGCAACGCAGCCTGATCATTCGGGGCAACCCGGCACCAAAAAGGCGAACTGCGGTTCGCCTTTTTCATTTGATCCGGCGGACGACTGGAACCGGCCGGCGCGAATATTTATGACCAAAGGAATAGTCCGGTCGGGCCATTTGAGGATTCCTCGCAATCGCCTAGCATTCGCCGGTCAAAATAATTCGAACAGAGTTCAGGAATGAAAAAGTCACTGCTCGCCTCGTTGCTGCTTCTTGCCTTCGCAAGTGCTGCGAACGCCGCCACCTACCATGCCGATCACTTCACGGTCACCTACGATGAAGAATTCTGGGGCACCACAGTCTCCGGCGGCAGCGGCGGCGCCTTCTCCTTCGCCACGCTTGACGAACTCGGGCTGAGCCTGACCAGCACCGGGACCAGGAGTCTGGTGATGAAGGAAGGCACCTGGAACGGCAACACCGGCCTGACGATCGTGGCAGATGCCGGCTACCACATCGCGGGAATCACGAGCGGTGCCACCGGCGCAATCAATGCGACCCCCGGCAGTGGTACGGGAACCGAAGCCTTTGCACAGGTCGCCACGAACGCCTACTGGTATTCGGGCGCCACCTACATCGGCAGCATCGACACGCTCAACCAGACCTACCGCGGTGTGTACGGCACGTCTGGCAGCAACGGCAGTTTTGATGCGCACGGTTCCATCGTCTTCGCGCCGGCCCTCGGCGAGATTCGCCTCGACTACTACACTCAGGGCAACACCGGCGCGAAAGGACTCGGAAGCACCGGCACGGCGATTCAATCCTCCGCCTACTTCAACGTCGTCACCGCCCCGATTCCTGAGCCTGAGAGCTACGCCCTCCTGCTCGCCGGTCTCGGCCTGATGGGTACCTATGCATGCGCTCGCCTGAACATCTCCTGGGCTGATATATGGCCGCCCATTTTTCGAGGCTGCTCAATGGCGTTGATAACGGCCGCAAGCGCGCTCGCTGGGATTCAATGGTCACGCACACTTGGGGGAGAACACCTCTCGTCTATTGCTTGCGCTTCGACTGCAGGCTTGTTGGCGATGTCCGCATCATCCTTATTGGCACCGCAGTTGTTTCTTGGGGAATCAGTCATCTTCGCATTGCACGACACAGAGCTGGGGTTTCCTCCAGAGTGGAACAAAGATCCGCTTACGGGAAGACTTGCACCGCTCACGCCAGGCAAGGCGATTGATTACCGCCGCCCGGAATTAGTGGGGAACATCAAGTATCTCTGGGAACCAAGCCGGCATTTGGAACTGGTCACTCTTGCTCAGGCGTGGCGACTAACCAGTGATGAGGAATATCTCAACGGTTTCCGGACATTGTTGGCGTCATGGCTCGATCAGTGCCCGTATCCGCTTGGCGTGCATTGGGCGAGCTCCCTTGAACTGGCGGTGAGGCTCGCCAACTGGGCAAGTGCGTGGCACTTGCTGGGCGGCGTCAATTCGCCGCTGTTCGTGGGCAGTGATGGTGAGGATCTAAAACGTAGATGGCTGGCTTCTGTGTACCAGCATTGCCATTTCATTAGCGGCTATTTTTCGTTGCACTCGTCAGCAAACAATCATCTCGTCGGCGAGTACATGGGGCTCTTTCTGGGTGCAGTGACTTGGCCGTGTTGGCCGGAGAGCGCAGATTGGTTGCGTATCGCGCGTAATGGTCTGGAGTGCGAGGCAATAAAGCAAAACACCTGCGACGGCGTAAACCGCGAACAGGCGCTCTATTACCAGCACGAAGTCATGACCATGTTGCTGCTCTGCCAGCAGGCAGGGCAGGCAAACGGAATTGTCTTCTCCACAGCGTACCTGCGGCGACTGGAGTGCATGGCGGAGTTCATCGTTTCCGTAATGGACAAATCGGGCAATGTGCCGATGATCGGCGATGCCGACGACGCGCAGATGCTTCGCCTCGATCATGGCACGCAGCACGATGTATTCCGTTCGCTGCTTGCCAGCTGCGCAGTTCTCTTCAAACGCTTTGATTTCAAGCGCGCCGCAGGGGTGTTCGACGACGGAAACCGATGGCTGTTCGGTGATGCTGGGTTAGCTGCTTGGAATGCCATTCCGGATGGAGACTCTTCGGCACCTGGCTGGGCTTTCCCGGAAGGCGGGTATTTCATTTTCGGCAGCGATTTTGGCACTGATGCCGAGATCAAGGGCCTGGTCGATTGCGGACCGATCGGCTACCCCAGCATCGCAGCACACGGCCACGCCGATGCCCTTTCGATCTGGCTTTCGGTCTGTGGCGAACCTTGCCTCATCGACCCGGGCACCTATTCGTATTGGGCTGATCAACCGTGGCGCGATTATTTCCGTGGAACCGCGGCCCACAATACCGTCCGCGTCGACGGGCTGGATCAATCGGTCAGCGGCGGCAGGTTCCTTTGGACACGAAAAGCTGTTTCACGTGTTCTGCAATCTCCGGTATCGCCTGATGTTTTCCATTTCGAGGGTATGCACGATGGCTATCGTCGACTGGCTGATCCGGTCGAGCATCGGCGCACTGTCAATTTCGATGCGGGCACCTCAACGTTGGTTGTTACGGACAACGTGATCGGCCATACGCAGCATGCGATCGAGCAGTTCTGGCACTTCTCGCCCGAAATCGAGGTAACGCTCTCGGATAACTCAGCAACCATTCGAGGGAATTGCTTCTCCATGGCGGCCGAATTTGAAGGCGATGACATCTCGCTCGATCTGTTTTGCGGAAGCGAGCAACCGATACTCGGCTGGTACTCGGATTCATACGAAAACAAACGCCCGGCAACCACGCTGCGGGTCCGGACTAGCGCCATCGATGCGCTAGTTCGCGCATCGTTCCGCATTGATACAGCCTCTCAGATTTCCGTTTCAGCCAAGGATTAGCCATGCCAATCATTTACCTTGTGGCCGGTGCCCGGCCCAACTTCATGAAGATCGCCCCCATCGTGCGCGCCATCCAGGCGCATGGCGGGCTTTCGTACAAGATCATCCACACCGGCCAGCACTACGACCGCGAGATGAACGATGTGTTCTTCGAGGAACTGGGCATTCCCGAACCGGATGTTTTCATGGCGGCAGGCGGTGGCTCGCATGCGCAGCAGACGGGCAAGATCATGGTGGCCTTCGAGGAGTATTGCCAGGCGAACCGGCCGGACGCAGTGCTGGTGGTCGGCGATGTGAATTCGACGCTGGCCTGCTCGATCGTGGCGAAGAAGCTGTGCATTCCGGTGGCACACGTCGAGGCTGGCCTGCGCAGCGGCGACATGAGCATGCCGGAGGAGATCAACCGCCGCATCGTCGACCATACCGCCGACATCAACCTGACCTACAGCGACATCGCCCGCGAGTACCTGTTGGCCGAAGGCCTGCCCCCAGATCGGGTGATCAAGACCGGCAGTCCGATGTGCGAGGTACTGGCGCATTACGCGCCGAAGATTGCTGCGTCCGACGCGCTGACGCGCCTGAACCTGCAGACGGGACGCTACTTCGTGGTCAGCGCGCATCGTGAGGAGAACATCGAGTCCGAGCGGAACTTCGCCGGCTTGGTGGAAACGCTGAACACCGTGGCTGCCACTTGTGGTCTGCCCGTGGTGGTGTCCACGCACCCGCGCACGCGCAAGCGCATGGACGCCATGGGCGTCACCCTTGACGACCGCGTGCACCTGCTCAAGCCGCTGGGTTTCAGCGACTACGTGCGCTTGCAGCAGGCCGCCAAGGCCGTGCTGTCCGACAGTGGCACCATCAACGAGGAAGCGTCGATCCTGAATTTTCGTGCGCTGAACCTGCGCGATGCGCACGAGCGCCCCGAAGGCATGGAAGAAGGCGCGGTGATGATGGTGGGCATGAACACCGAACGGGTCATGCAAGGACTGCGCATTCTGGAATCGCAACCGGTCGGCCAGGAACGCCTGCTCCGCCAGGTCGCGGACTATTCAATGCCGAACGTCTCGGAGAAGGTCGTGCGAATCATCCACAGCTATGTGGATTACGTGAACCAGGTGGTGTGGAAGAAGCGATGATCAGCATCGCCAATCCGAACAACCCAAGGCCAGGAGGCAACGCGGCCCTGCCATTGCCCAAATTGCTCATTCATTACACCGTCCTGAATCGGGGTGGTGCCGAGCATTCCTTACTGCGGCTGATGTCGGGCCTCGTGCGTCGTGGATGCGAGGTGCACCTGGTGCTGACAGTTCCGGGTGGCGACTTGGAATCTGAAATCGATCCAGCCGTCGTTGTCCACCACTTGCGGCATTCCGCAACAAGACCCTTCAAGCGTGGAACAATTCCTTTCGTAGCGCGCTCATTTAGAATGGCGTTGGGCCGATGGCATGAGTGGCGCTCGCGTGCGCGATTCAGAGAGATGAATTTCGATGCGGCGTTTGTCGGTCGGGCAGGAATGCCGCATGCGTTCGTATGCAACGTGGTTCGTGCCCGCAAGCGCTTTGTCTTCGTGCGAAACGATCCGGCGGTAGACGCCGGAGGACGTTGGGCAATGAATGTGGCCCGCTTTCAGACTCGTATCGATGGATATCTCTGTGTTTCCAGATACGTGCAGGCAGCGATGGGCAAAAAGTTCCCCGAAATCGCGGCAAAGCTGATCACGGTTTACAACTTGATTCAGCCCGAGCGGATGCGTGCGTACACCGCTGGTGCGTTGGATCCGTTCGGCCCCGGTGACCGCGAGGAGCCGCAGTTGCTCAGCGTTTGCCGACTGCAAGAAAGCCAGAAAGCCCTGCTGCGCATGGTTGGGGTCCATCGTCGACTGCTGTCTGAAGGGGTTGCGCACAAATGGCACGTGCTGGGAGACGGTCCAGACCGAGCGCTTGTCGAACGCGCCATATCGGAACAGGGCGTGTCCGGGAGTTTCATCTTGCACGGGGCGGTTTCCAATCCCTTTCCTTGGTACAAGCACGCTGATCTTGTGGCGGTGTTATCGCGATACGAAGGGTTATGCGGGGTCGTGAACGAGGCGCGCGTGCTGGAGCGCCCCGTGATCGCAACACGCTTCGCGGGAATCGAAGAGCAGATCGACAGTGGGGTGAATGGGTTGATCGTTGAACAGGACGAAGATTCCATCGTCTCCGGGATGATGCGACTCCTGCAGGATCCTGAAACGCGCTCGCAGTTGGCTTCCGGGGGCTATCCGCGCGAATTGCTGGATGATGATGCGAAGATCGACATGTTGATCGGACTGGTGAGGGATGCGCGTGTACCGGGCGAGGATGTTCGGTGAGAACTCTGTTTCTGGCCAGCTTTGCAGCTTCCATCATTCGCTTCCGGGGCGATTTGATCCAAGCGATACAGGCGTGCGACTGCGAGTTGCATGTCGCAGCACCTGGCGTATCGCGCTGTACCGAATCGACGCGTGAACTGCTTCGCATGGGTGTTCAACTTCATGATACGGACTTGCGGCGCACCGGGACCAATGCGGTCGCCGATCTCGCCTACGTGATTCGTTTGTGGCAGTTGATGCGACGGGTGAGGCCAGAGGTCACCCTGCCCTACACCATCAAGCCGGTGATCTACGGCACCATCGCCGCTTGGCTTGCCGGCGTGCCGCATCGATACGCGCTGATCACCGGCCTGGGTTATGCCTTTACCGGCGAGCGGCAAAGCGTGATCACGCGCATCGTCCGTGTGCTTTATCGCTTCGCACTCGGCAAGGCGCACAAGGTCTTCTTCCAGAATCCCGACGACGAGCGCCTGTTCCGTGAATTGCACCTGTTGCCCACTTCGGTGCCTTCGGTCGTGGTGAACGGCTCAGGCGTGGACGTGGCTGCCTTTGCCGCACAACCACTGCCGTCCGGGCCGCCCGTGTTCCTGATGATCGGTCGCCTGCTGGGCGACAAGGGTGTCCGCGAATATGCGCAGGCCGCACGCACAGTCAAAGCAATCCATCCCGAAGCTCGATTCCAGTTGGTGGGTTGGATCGACACCAATCCCGACGCGATCGCACCATCTGAACTCGACGCGTGGATCGCCAACGGCACGCTGGAGTTCCTGGGCAAACTGGACGATGTCCGCCCCGCCATCGCTGCATCCACCGTGTACGTCTTGCCTTCCTACCGGGAGGGCACGCCACGTACCGTGCTGGAGGCCATGGCCATGGGCCGACCCATCATCACCACCGACGCACCGGGCTGCCGCGAGACGGTCGTGAATCATGACAATGGCTTTCTGGTGCCCGTGCAGTCGGTGGATGCGCTGGTCGGGGCGATGCGGCGATTCATCGACGACCCCACGCTTGCGGCGCGCATGGGTGCTCGGTCGCGCCAGATGGCCGAGGACAAATATGACGTACACAAAGTCAACGACGTGATGCTTCGCGAGATGGGCATCACGACCGTGACCCAGGACGAGGCAAGCCATGCACACTGAACCACTACGGCAGGATCTGGTCGACCTGGTGCGGTCGATCTACGGGGAAGGCTTCATCCCCCTGCACCGCCCGGTCTTCGAAGGCAATGAGAAGCAGTATCTGGCCGACTGCATCGACTCCAACTTCGTGTCGTCGGTGGGCGCGAAGGTTACCGAGTTCGAGCAGCGCATTGCTGCCTTCACGGGATCGAAGTTCGCCGTGGCCACTGTCAACGGCACGGCGGCGTTGCATGTGGCCCTGCAACTGGCCGGCGTACAGCGCGGCGACGAGGTGCTGACCCAGGCCTTGAGCTTCATCGCCACCTGCAACGCGCTCAGCTATGCCGGCGCACAACCGGTGTTCATGGACGTGGATCTCGACACGTTGGGCCTGAGTCCACAGGCGTTGCGCCGCTGGCTGGTCGCACATGCCGAATTGCGCGACGGCCACGCTTACAACCGCACTACCGGTCGCCGCATCGCGGCCTGCGTGCCGATGCACACCTTCGGCTTTCCGCTACGCATTAGGGAAATCGTCGCGGTGTGCGACGAGTACGGCATTCCGGTCGTCGAAGACGCGGCCGAATCACTGGGCAGCTACGTGGGTGGCCGCCACACCGGCACATTCGGCAAGCTGGCCACGCTCAGCTTCAACGGCAACAAGGTCATCACCACCGGCGGTGGCGGCATGATCGTCACCGATGACGAAGCCTTGGCCAAACACGCCAAGCACCTGACGACAACGGCCAAGATTCCGCACCCCTACGAATTCGTGCACGACGAAGTGGGCTACAACTACCGCTTGCCCAACCTCAATGCGGCGCTGGGCTGCGCACAGATGGAACGGTTGCCGGAGATGCTGGCCATCAAGGCCGACGTGGCCCGGCGTTATTCGGAATTCTTCGCCGGGAGCAGCGTGCGCTTCGTACAGCCTGTCGATGGCACCACGGCTAACTTCTGGCTCAATGCCATCGTGCTCGACTCGGAAGCCGAGCGCGACGCTTTCCTGAAGCACACCAACGATCAAGGCGTGATGACGCGGCCGATCTGGCGTCTGATGTCGCGTCTCGAGATGTACAAGCACTGCCAGCACGATGGACTGGAGCATTCGCGGTGGTTGGAGGCTCGAGTGGTGAATCTGCCGTCCAGCGTGCCTGATGGGGCGATGCTGCAACAACAAGGTTTGAGGAATTGACGATGGACATGTTGGGACTGATCGGACGTGATCGCCCATTGTTTGATACCGACATCGGTCGCCACGACGCCGAACTGTCGGCGCTGGTGCAGGCATCGCGCTTTCTGGTCATCGGCGGCGCCGGCTCCATCGGCCAAGCCGTCACCCGCGAGATCTTCAAGCGTCAACCGAAGGCGCTGCATGTCGTCGACCTCAGCGAGAACAACATGGTCGAGTTGGTGCGGGACATCCGCAGCACGCTGGGCTACATCGACGGCGACTTCCGCACCTTCGCCATTGATTGCGGTTCGCGCAGCTTCGCTGCACTGCTCGTGGCCGAGCGCGGCTACGACTACGTCTTGAACCTGTCCGCACTCAAGCACGTGCGCAGCGAGAAGGATCCGTTCACGCTGATGCGCATGGTCGAGGTCAACGTGCTGAACACGATTTCGACCATCGCCCAGGCGCAAGCCGGCGGAGCACGCAAGTATTTTTGCGTGTCCACCGACAAGGCCGCGAATCCGGTGAACATGATGGGTGCCAGCAAGCGCATCATGGAAATGTTCCTGATGCGCGCCAGCGAATCGCTGCCGATTTCCACCGCACGCTTCGCGAACGTCGCATTTTCAGACGGCTCGCTGCTGCATGGCTTCAACCAGCGCTTCGCCAAGCGCCAGCCCATCTCCGCGCCGAACGACGTCCGCCGCTATTTCGTCACGCCGCAGGAGTCGGGTGAGCTGTGTCTGTCATCCTGCCTGCTGGGCAACAACTGCGACATCTTCTTTCCAAAGCTCAGCGAACAACTGGACTTGACCCGCTTCTCCGACATCGCCGTTCGCTACCTGCAGGCGCTGGGCTTCGAACCCTACGAATGCGCCAGCGAGGACGAGGCGCGCGACCGTGCGGTCGAACTGATCGCCCGCAAGCGTTGGCCGGTCTATTTCTTCGCAAGCGACACCACCGGCGAGAAAGACTTCGAAGAGTTCTACACCGGTGCCGAAACCTTGGACATGGACCGCTTCGAAGCCATCGGCGTGATCAAGAACGAGCCGCTTTACGACGACGCGAAGCTGGACCATTTTCTCGCCACCATCGACCAAATCCGATCCGGACCGACCTGGGACAAGCCCGAACTGGTCGCCCTGTTCAACGCTATGATTCCGGAATTCCAGCACAAGGAAACCGGCAAATACCTCGATGGCCGGATGTAAGCCATGCAACGACTGCTCGACATCCTGCTTTCGGGATTGGCACTGCTGGTGTTGTCCCCGTTGTTGCTGCCGATCATGCTGATCCTGCGTTTCACCGGCGAGGGCGAGGTGTTCTACACGCAGCAACGCATCGGTCGGGGAGGCAAGCCATTTGGCTTGTACAAGTTCGCAACCATGCTGAAGAACAGCCCGAACATCGGCACCGGCACCGTCACCGTCAAGGACGATCCGCGCATCCTGCCAATGGGCCGCTTCCTGCGCAAGACCAAGATCAACGAGCTTCCCCAGCTTCTGAACATTTTCAGGGGCGACATGAGTGTGATCGGCCCCCGCCCGCAGACTCAGCGCTGCTTCGACGCTTTTCCGCCCCAGTCACAGGCAGAAATCATCAAGGTTCGTCCAGGCCTTTCCGGCATCGGCTCGATCGTCTTTCGCGATGAGGAAGAATTGATGCACGCCAGCAAGGAGCCGGAGCGGTTCTATGACGAGGTCATCATGCCTTACAAGGGCGCTCTGGAAGAGTGGTACGTGGCCAATCAGGGACTTTGGACCTACCTAGCCTGCATCTTCGTGACGGCCTGGGTTGTGCTGTTCCCAAAGTCGACCTTGGCGTGGCGGGTGTTTCGCGGATTGCCAGCGGTACCGGCAGAACTGGCGGGGTCGGTTTGATGTCTTTGGCAGCGACAGAGCGCTACCGACAAGTGGCCGCGTTGCACGCGGCAAGCATCGATCAAGGTTTTCTCGCAACGCTGGGTGTACCATTCCTGGCACTGATGTATGAGGCAATTGACCTCGCCGAAGACAGCGTGTTGCTGACCGAGGAGCAAGATGGCCGCATCTTGGGATTTGTAGCGGGTGGCCTAGGCATGGGACCAATCTATCGCAGCATGTTGCGATCGCCCCTGCGCCTCACATGGGCACTGCTTCCCTCTTTGCTGCGACCCCGACGCGTCATGCGTATCCTCGACATACTTCACTACGGCCGAAGACAGGGAGACGGTGCACGTTGGCCGAAGGCTGAGTTGCTGAGTATCGCTGTTGAGCCCACCGCACGCGGCACCGGCGTCGCGGAACGACTGTATCGGCGCTTGGATAGTCATTTTCGTGAGCGTGGCATAGCGGCTTTCCGAATCATCGTTGGTGATTCGCTGGCGCCGGCGCACCGCTACTACAAGCGTATGGGCGCAACAGCGGTCGACCATATCGAGGTGCATGCGGGCGAACGGTCGACGGTGTACGTGCAAGGGGTAAGGCGCGAAGCGTGATGTTCGCGCCGCGCAGGACAAGGCGCTGCGCGAATTCGACGAGCGGGTCGTCATCGCAAAGACCATGGCGGTGTACGACGAACTTCTGTAGGAACGACGTGTACGTCGCGATATTGGGTACGTGTCGCGATATTGGGTACGCGTGCGTCGCGACAATGAACCGCGATCACGTGGCACATTCATGCGTTCCATGAATTTCCGGACCAGGGATAGGCGTCTCTGGTCGAACACAAGCCGGCGCGCACCGGGTTGTCGAGGATGTAGCGCACGGCGGCGTCGCACGACGCGCGGTCGCGGAGCGTGCGGTCATGGAAAGCCGGTTGCCAGAGGCCGCCGCAGCGTCCGAGCGCACGATTGACCAGCCAGCCGCTCCGCGACTTGAAGCGTTGCATCACCTGCGACAGGTCGTGGCGCTCGGCCAGGCGCACCAGGCCGTGCCAGTGGTCGGGCATCAACACCCAGCACCACACGCTGGCATCCAGGAAGGCGGTCGCGTCCGCGTGCAATCCGACCACGGCCTGCGCGGCGCGGGCGTCGGCGAAGACCGGTTCGCGCCCGCGGGTCGCGGTGGTGACGAGGTAGACGCGCCCCACCGTGGAGCATCTTCCCCGTCGCAACGAAGCATGGCCGAGGCGATCGCGGTGGTCCATGCGTTATCTTCGCGAACCATCCACATCCCCGCGTCGGCGGCATTCGCCATCGTGCCTGCGAAATGTCGCGACCCCCTCGCCCGCTTCCGTAGGAGCGACGCGGGCGTCGCGACCGCGGGGCGGATCGTGGCGTACGGGTGGTTGGTCGCGATGTCGTGAATGGTCGCGACGCACGCGTCGCTCCTACGGAAGATGGTGCGTTGGGTTCGAGGTGACGGATGAAGGTGTTGGTCTGCGGCGGGGCGGGATACATCGGCAGCCATGCGTGCGTGGCGCTGGCGGCGCGCGGGCATGTGCCGGTGGTGTTCGACAATCTGTGCAATGCCTCGGTGGAGGCGGTGCGGCGGGTGTCGGCGCTGGTCGGGTTCGCGCTGCCGTTCGTGCAGGGCGACGTACGCGATGCGGCGGCGCTGGATGCGGTGTTCGCGCGCGAAG
>JAKJEY010000004.1 GCA_022705165.1 Pseudomonadota bacterium | reverse complement strand
CGACGAAGTGAAGTGGGAAATGCTCAACGAGTGGGCGCAGACGAAGAAGGCGCCGCAGCATGCGCGCTGGATGCATGATGGCAGCTACGCCGGAGAATAAGGTTTCATGAAACTTGCAACCCTGAAACAGGGCGGGCGCGACGGTACGCTGGTCGTGGTCAGCCGCGATCTGACCCTGTGCCAGCCGGTGCCCGGCATTGCCCGCACGCTGCAGGCAGCACTCGACGAATGGGCTGCCATTGCCCCGCAACTGGCCGAGGTCTATGCGGCACTCAACAACGGGGCAGCTCGCCACGCCGAGCGCTTCGATCCGGCGCTGTGCCACAGCCCGCTGCCACGGGCCTACCAGTGGGCCGACGGTTCGGCTTACGTCAATCATGTCGAACTCGTACGCAAGGCGCGTGGCGCCGACATGCCGCCGGAGTTCTGGACCGATCCGCTGATGTACCAGGGCGGTTCCGATTCCTTCGTCGGGCCGCGTGACCCGATTCATGCGCTTGACGAGGCCTGGGGCATCGACTTCGAGGCCGAGGTTGCCGTCGTCACCGGCGATGTAAGAATGGGTGCGACGCCGGCGGACTGCCGCAGGGAAATCCGTCTCGTGATGCTGGTGAACGATGTCTCGTTGAGGAACCTGATCCCGGCCGAACTGGCCAAGGGCTTCGGCTTCTTCCAGTCGAAGCCGGCGTCGGCATTTTCCCCGGTGGCCGTGACCCCTGACGAACTGGGTGACGCCTGGGATGGCAGCAAGGTTCATCTGCCGCTGGTGGTGCATCTCAACGGCGAACTGTTCGGCCGCCCGAATGCCGGCGTCGACATGACCTTCGATTTCCCGCAGCTGATCGCCCATGTCGCGAAGACGCGGGAGCTGGAGGCGGGTTCGATCATCGGTTCGGGCACGGTTTCGAACGTCGATCGCAGCACCGGTTCGGGCTGTCTGGCAGAGAAGCGCTGCCTCGAAACCATCGCCAGCGGCAAGCCGGCGACGCCCTTCATGCGTTTCGGCGATCGCGTACGGATCGAGATGTGCGATGCGGCGGGGAGCTCCATCTTCGGTGCCATCGAACAGACGGTGGAACGCTACCCGTCCTGACCCCCGACCGATCATGCTCAAGCTCTATACCTACTTCCGCAGCTCTGCCGCCTACCGGGTACGCATCGCGTTGAATCTGAAGAACCTCGAATACGAGGCGATTCCGGTGCACCTGGTGAAGGATGGCGGGCAGCATCTGAAGGAGGACTACCGGCGCGTCAATCCTGCGGGCGCCGTGCCGGCGCTGGCAGATCGCGAGCTGAGCCTGTCGCAGTCGCTGGCGATCATCGAATATCTGGACGAAGCCTACCCGTATCCGCCCCTGCTGCCGGCCGATCCGGCGGCACGGGCACGGGTGCGGGCCATCGCGCTCGACATCGCCTGCGAGATTCACCCGATCAACAACCTGCGCGTACTGAAATACCTGACCGGCCAGCTCGGGCTGACCGAAGAACAGAAGAACGCCTGGTACCGGCACTGGGTCGAGGTCGGCCTCGCTTCGGTCGAGGCCCGGCTGACGACAGGTCCGAATGCGGCGATGACAGGGAAGTTCTGTCATGGTGACCATCCGACCCTGGCCGACTGCTGCCTAGTGCCGCAGGTTTTCAATGCCCGCCGCTTCGGCTGCCGGCTCGATCATGTGCCGACGGTGGTGCGCATCGACGCCGAATGCCGTACGCTTCCGGCTTTTGTAGCCGCCGCACCGGAGAACCAGCCGGATGCGGAGTGAATGAACCCTGAACGACGATCAATGCAGTTCAATCTGGAGGAGACCCTGATGAAACAAAAGAAACTGATCGCTGCCCTGCTGCTTGCCCTTCCCGCCACCGCCGCTCTGGCCGACATCACCGTCGGCGTTACGGTATCGGCGACCGGGCCGGCGGCCTCGCTTGGCATTCCCGAAAAGAACACGATCGCGCTGGTGCCGACCACCATCGCCGGCCAGAAGGTGAAGGTCGTCGTGCTCGACGACGCTTCCGACACGACCACGGCCGTCAAGAATGCGAAGAAGTTCGTTTCCGAAGACAAGGTCGACGTCATCGTCGGCTCGACGATCACGCCGGCCTCGCTGGCAATGATCGACGTCGCCGCCGAGTCCGAGACGCCGATGGTGTCGATGGCAGCCTCGCGCGCCATCGTCGATCCGGTCGATGCCAAGCGCCGCTGGGTATTCAAGACGCCGCAGAACGATGCGCAGATGTCGACCGCGATCACCGAGCACATGAGCAACAACAATGTGAAGACGGTGGCCTACATCGGCTTCTCCGACGCCTATGGCGAGGGTTGGGCGAACGAGTTCGCCGGCGTCGCCAAGGCGCGCAAGATCGATATCGTCGCCAACGAGCGTTTCAACCGCGCCGATACCTCGGTGACGGGACAGGTGCTGAAGATCATGGCGGCCAAGCCAGATGCCGTTCTGATCGGCGGGGCGGGAACGCCGGCTGCGCTGCCGCAGAAAGCACTCAAGGAAAAGGGCTACAAGGGCGTCATCTATCAGACGCACGGCGTCGCCAACAACGATTTCCTGCGCGTCTGCGGCAAGGACTGCGAAGGCACCTTCCTGCCTGCCGGCCCGGTGCTGGTGGCTGACCAGCTGCCGGCCGACAATCCGGTCAAGAAGTCGGCGCAGGAATATGTCGCCAAGTACGAAGGTGCCCACGGCAAGGGCAGTGTCTCGACCTTTGGTGCGCACGCCTGGGATGCGTTCAAGCTGCTCGAAGCGGCTGTGCCGGTGGCACTGAAGAAAGGGCAGCCGGGAACGAAGGAATTCCGCGCTGCGCTGCGCGACGCGCTGGAAAACGTGAAGAACCTGCCGGCAGCGCATGGCGTGTTCAACATGACGCCGACGGACCACCTTGGCTTCGACCAGCGCGCCCGCGTCATGGTCAAGATCGAGGGCGGCAACTGGAAGCTCGTCAAATAACAACAGGCATTAACGGCTGAGAGCGTGCGGGACGGCATCTGCCGTCCCGCAACGTCCCCGGAATTTCTTCGTTCCGGAGTGTGGTGAGCAGGGAGAGCAGGTCTTCAATGGATTTCCAGATTGCACTGTTGCTGGGTCAGGATGGGCTGACCAACGGCGCCATCTATGCGTTGCTTGCGCTTGCGCTGGTGCTGGTATTCGCGGTGACGCGAGTCATCTTCATCCCGCAGGGCGAATTCGTCGCCTACGGGGCACTGACGCTGGCAATGCTGCAGGCCGGAAAATTGCCGGCGACCCTATGGATGATTGCAGCCCTTGGTGCTGCGATCGTTGTCATCGATGGCGCCATCGCCATCCGGCACGGCGCGGCGCGCCGTCTGCCACGCATCGTTTTATCCAATCTCGGCGTACCGCTGGCGCTGCTGCTCATCGTGCCGAACATCAATGCTGCCGGCCTGCCGCTGATCGCCCAGATCGCGCTGACGCTGGCAGTCGTCGTACCCCTGGGGCCGATGATCTACCGCCTGGCGTACCAGCCGATCGCCGAGGCGCCGGTGCTGATCCTGCTGATCGTCTCGGTTGCCGTGCATGTCGTCCTGATCGGACTTGGCCTGCTCTTCTTCGGCGCCGAGGGGACGCGCACACCGGCCTTTACCGACGGCACGCTCGACCTCGGCGTGACGATGCTGCAATACCAGACCCTGTGGATCCTGGCGATCTCGGCGGTGCTGATCGTCGCGCTCTATGCCTTCTTCGGCCGCACCCTCTACGGCAAGGCGCTGCGCGCAACGGCACTGAACCGCACCGGTGCGCGCCTGATGGGTATCTCGACGACGATGGCCGGCAAGCTGTCGTTCACGCTGGCAGCGATGATCGGCACGTTTTCCGGAATCCTCATCTCGCCGATCACCACGCTGTACTACGACTCCGGCTTTCTGATCGGGCTCAAGGGTTTCGTCGGCGCCATCATCGGCGGCCTGGCGAGCTATCCGGTAGCGGCGGCGGGCGCGCTGCTGGTTGGTTTCCTCGAATCGTATTCGTCGTTCTACGCCAGCGCCTACAAGGAAGTGATCGTGTTCACGCTGATCATTCCGGTGCTGCTGTGGCGTTCACTGACCTCGCATCATTCGGAAGAGGAGGAGTGAGATGCGCCGACTGACCCTTCCTCTCTTCGTTGCCCTGCTTGCGCTGGTCCCGGTCGTGCTGCCCTCGTCGGCCGAGTTCTACGTGACCCTGCTCAATTATATCGGGCTCTATGCACTGGTTGCGCTCGGCCTCGTGCTGCTGACCGGCGTCGGCGGCCTGACCAGCTTCGGGCAAGCCGCATTCGTCGGCGTCGGTGCCTACACGACCGCCTGGCTGACGACAGCCTTCGGCTGGAATCCGTGGCTGACGCTGGTCATCGCCTTCGCCGCGACAACGCTGGTGGCGCTGGCGCTCGGCTTCATCACGCTGCGCATGGGCGGGCACTACCTGCCACTCGGTACGATCGCCTGGGGCATCAGCCTATATTTCCTGTTCGGCAACATCGAGTCCTTCGGCGGCCATACCGGGCTCGGCGGCATCCCGCCGGTGAGCCTGTTCGGCATGGAACTGAAGAGCGGCCGCGAGTTCTACTACCTGATCTGGATCGCCCTGATGCTTGGCGTGGTGGCGACGCAGAACCTGCTCGATTCGCGCGACGGCCGCGCCATCCGCGCGCTCAAGGGCGGCGTCGTGATGGCCGAGGCGATGGGTGTCAACACCGCCTGGTACAAGATCGTCATCTTCACCATCGCCGCCCAGTTCGCCTGTGTCTCCGGCTGGCTCTATGCGCATCTGCAGCGCTTCGTGAATCCGACGCCGTTCTCGCTCACGCAGGGTATCGAATACCTGTTCATGGCGGTGATCGGCGGTGTCGGGCACGTGTGGGGTGCCTTGCTTGGCGCCGGCCTGATCACCATCCTCAAGCAGTGGTTGCAGGACCTGTTGCCGAAGCTGCTCGGCCAGTCCGGCAATTTCGAGGTGATCGTCTTCGGGCTGGTCATGATCTTCGTGCTGCATCGTGCGCGCGATGGTCTCTGGCCGGTCATCATGCAGCGCATCGAACGCTTCCTGCCCTCGGGCGGTGACAGCAGGCAGGTCGAGCCGGCCGAGGCGCTGCCGCGCCGCGACCGACCGGTCGGCGGTGACACCATTCTCGAAGTGCAGCAGGTGACCAAGCGCTTCGGCGGCCTCACCGCCAACAACTCCGTCAGCTTCACGGTGCGGGCGGGCGAGGTCATGGCCCTGATCGGCCCGAACGGCGCCGGCAAGAGCACGATGTTCAACTGCATCTCCGGCGTCAATCCGCCGACCGAGGGTGAAGTCCGTTTCCTCGGCCAGCGTGTCGACCGGCTGCTGTCGCGCGAGATCGCCCGCCGCGGTATGAGCCGCACCTTCCAGCACGTGCGCCTGCTGCCGACGATGAGCGTGCTCGACAACGTCGCCATCGGGGCTCACCTGCGCGGCAGCCGCCACTTCGTCCATGCCTCGTGCCGGCTGGATCGGGACGAGGAGCGCCGCCTGCGCGCCGAGGCTGCAAAGCAGATCGAACGCGTCGGTCTCGCCGAGCACATGTTCGACGCCGCCGGCAGCCTGCCGCTGGGCAAGCAGCGCATCGTCGAGATCGCCCGGGCGCTGGCGGCCGATCCCTGCCTGCTGCTGCTCGACGAGCCAGCCGCCGGCCTGCGCTATCTCGAAAAGCAATCGCTCGCGGAACTGCTGCGCAAACTGCGCAGCGAGGGGATCGGCATCCTGCTGGTCGAGCATGACATGGATTTCGTCATGGGGCTGGCCGATCGAATCGTGGTCATGGAATTCGGCGAGAAGCTCGCCGAGGGGTTGCCGAAGCAGATTCAGGAGGATCCGAAAGTGCTGCAGGCTTATCTGGGAGGGGTCGAATGAACGCGAGTGACGCGCGCCCCGTACTGCTCGAAGCGAAGGACCTTTCGGTTGCCTACGGCAAGGTCGAGGCGCTCCACAAGGTCAGCCTGACCATCCGTGAGGGCGAGATCGTGACTGTCATCGGCCCGAACGGCGCCGGCAAGACGACCCTGTTGTCGTGCCTGATGGGCTTGCTGCCGGGGCAGGGCGAGGTGAGCTATGTCGGCCGTTCTCTCGGCAACGATTTCGAAGTCGAAGAGCGCGTCGGCCTGGGCCTGACGCTGGTTCCGGAAAAGCGCGAACTGTTCTCGGACATGAGTGTCGAGGACAACCTCCTGCTCGGTGCCTTTGACCGCTATCGTCGCGGTGACCGCGATTTCGCGACGACGATGAACGAGGTCTACGGCATCTTTCCGCGCTTGCGCGAACGCGCCAGCCAGATGGCGGGTACCCTCTCCGGCGGCGAGCGGCAGATGCTGGCGATGGGGCGGGCCCTGATGGCCAAGCCCAAGCTGCTGATGCTCGACGAACCCAGTCTGGGACTGGCGCCACTGATCATCCGCGAGATTTTCCGGATCGTTTCCGGTCTGCGGGAGATGGGTGTTTCCGTGCTGCTGGTCGAGCAGAATGCCCGTGCGGCCTTGCAGGTGGCGGATTTCGGCTATGTCCTGGAAACCGGCGAAATTTCCCTCGAGGGCCCCAGCAAGGAGCTTGCCAATGACCCTCGTGTCATTGAGGCGTACCTCGGATTGGGCGGGAAGCATTGAGGCGCAAGGGTTCTGCCCGGGAAAAAAGATTAAAAAAGTTGTAGCGCTTGGAAAAAGCCTATGACACAATCACAAGCGGCTACCGCCTTCCGTCAACACACACTCGTAGGAGACACTGCATGAACAAAAGCGAACTCATCGACGCAATCGCCGCTGGTGCTGACATCAGCAAGGCCGCTGCCGGCCGCGCACTCGACGCCGCCGTTGGCGCCATCACCACCGCCGTATCGAAGGGTGACAGCGTGACCCTCGTTGGTTTCGGTTCCTTCAAGTCGGCCAAGCGCGCTGCGCGCACCGGCAAGAACCCGAAGACCGGCGCTGCCATCAAGATCCCGGCGACGACCGTGCCGAAGTTCTCGGCTGGTGCTTCGTTCAAGGCTGCTGTGGCCAAGAAGAAGAAGTAATTTCGCGTTTCGCGAAAGCTTCGAGAAAGCCGCCTTCGGGCGGCTTTTGCTTTTCTGCATCCGCGCTGCATGAAGGAAAACGGCCCGCGGGCGGAGGGAGTCGCCGGGCGGGCCGTGGGGGTGATGCTTCCGGTGGCGGAGGAGGGGGAGAACCGATCCGGAAACAACGGTTCCCAATGTATCGATTCCCTTCCGGTGCGTCTGTGCAGGTGTTGTATGCCGTCTGTGACGGCCTGTAACGCCACCGGAAAATGAAAACGGCCCCCATCGCTGGAGGCCGTCTGAATCCTGGTGGTGATGGGCAGAATCGAACTGCCGACCTATGGGTTATGAATCCATCGCTCTAACCGTCTGAGCTACATCACCGGGAAGGGGTCGGATTATAGGGGCGACAATGCTGCCGGTCAAGTTTCCCCTTGGTTTCCAGTGGTCTCGTATATAATTGATTCCATGCCAGTTCCCGCAATTCTTGCATCCATGCTGAACAGTATCGTCGGCCAGGCCGTCAATACTGCGATGGAGAACGCCGTCTATCCGCAGCCGGTTGCGGCGGAGATCGGTGTTGTCGGTACCCGCGCCTTTCCTGAAGGCACCAAAAAGGGCGAGTTGGCGCCAATTGCCGGCATGATCGACATCGTGATCGATGGCAAGACCCTGAACCGGGCGCCCGGCATGCAGATCCGTAACCAGCAGAACCTGATCGTCATGCCGATGACGGTGCAGGCGAAAGTGCCGGTGCGCTATCAGCTCGACGGCAGTGGTGCGGTCTTCCGCGTCTGGCTGCTGACCAGGGCGGAAATCGCCGCCAATTAATTTTCAAGAAATTCCGCAATGCCCAAGAAACTCTTCATCCGCACCTTCGGGTGCCAGATGAATGAGTACGATTCGGACAAGATGGCCGACGTACTCAATGCCTCCGAAGGGGTCGTCAAGACCGAGAATCCCGAAGAAGCCGACATCATCCTGTTCAATACCTGTTCGGTCCGTGAGAAGGCGCAGGAAAAGGTCTTCCACGATCTTGGCCGCGTGCGTCACCTGAAGCAGCTGAATCCGAACCTCGTCATCGGCGTCGGCGGCTGCGTGGCCAGCCAGGAAGGCGCTGCGATCGTTGCCCGTGCGCCCTATGTCGACGTCGTCTTCGGGCCGCAGACCCTGCACCGCCTGCCGCAGCTGATCGCCGAGCGGCGCGAGAAGGGCAAGGCGGCGGTGGATGTCTCCTTCCCCGAGATCGAGAAGTTCGATGCGTTGCCGCCGGCCAAGGTCGAGGGTGCCGCTGCCTTCGTCTCGATCATGGAAGGCTGCTCGAAGTTCTGCACCTTCTGCATCGTGCCGTACACCCGCGGCGAAGAAGTTTCGCGGCCGTTCGAGGATGTGCTGACCGAGGTCGCCGGTCTCGCCGACCAGGGCGTCAAGGAGGTGACACTGCTCGGCCAGAACGTGAATGCCTATCGTGGCGCCATGGCCGGCAGCAGCGAGATCGCTGACCTGGCGATACTGATCGAGTACATCGCCGAAGTGCCCGGCATCGAGCGCATCCGCTATACCACCTCGCACCCGCGCGAGATGACGCAGCGCCTGATCGATACCTACGCGAAGGTGCCGAAGCTGGTCTCGCACCTGCACCTGCCGGTGCAATCGGGTTCGGATCGCATCCTGGCGGCAATGAAGCGCAATTACACGGTGCTGGAATACAAGTCGATCATCCGCAAGCTGCGCGCCGTGCGACCGGAGATTTCACTGTCGACCGACTTCATCGTCGGCTTTCCCGGCGAGACGGAAGAGGATTACGAGAAGACGATGAAGCTGATCGACGATGTCGGCTTCGACGCCTCGTTCTCGTTCATCTACAGCACGCGGCCCGGCACGCCGGCGGCTGACCTGCCGGACGATACGCCGGCGGAACTGAAGACGGCGCGCCTGATGCGCCTGCAGAAGCGCATCGAAGAACTGGCCGGTGCAGTCAGTCAATCGATGGTTGGCAGCGTGCAGCGCGTGCTGGTCGAGGGCGTCTCGAAAAAGAACGATGCCGAGCTGGCTGGTCGTACCGACAACAACCGCATCGTGAATTTCGTCGGCAATCCACGCCTCATCCACCGCTTTGCCGACGTGCGTATCACGGCGGCCCTGCCGCACTCGCTGCGCGGCGAGATCGTTATCCGTGAAAGCTAAGGCACCCGCAAAGAAGCGGCCGGTCGAGCTGCTGCTGTCGCCGGTCGACAACAATCGTCTGGCCAACCTCTGTGGGGTGCTCGACGAAAACCTGCGCCAGATCGAGACGGCGCTCGACGTGACGATTGCCCGCCGTGGTGAGCGCTTCACGATCCACGGCACGGCCGAGGCGGCCGGGCGCTGCAGCGAGGCGCTGCAGCATTTTTACGGGCTCGCCAAGCAGGCGCTGTCGGTCGACGAGATCCAGCTGGGGCTCGTCGAACTGCTCAACCGGCCGGTTCGCGGGCTTTCTGCGCACGGCGGCCCGTCGCCGGCGCTGGTGACACGCAAGACCGAACTGCATGGCCGAACGCCCCGCCAGATCGAATATCTGAAGCACATCCAGGAGCACGACATTACTTTCGGTGTCGGCCCGGCCGGTACCGGCAAGACCTACCTCGCAGTGGCCTGCGCCGTAGACGCCTTCGAGCGCGAACTGGTCTCGCGCATCGTGCTGACGCGACCGGCGGTCGAGGCCGGCGAGCGCCTCGGCTTCCTGCCGGGCGATCTGGCGCAGAAGGTCGATCCCTACCTGCGGCCGCTCTACGACGCGCTCTATGATCTGATGGGTTTCGACCGCGTGATGAAGATGCTGGAGAAGCAGGCGATCGAGATCGCGCCGCTGGCTTACATGCGCGGGCGTACGCTGAACCACGCCTTCATCATCCTGGATGAAGCGCAGAACACGACGCCCGAGCAGATGAAGATGTTCCTGACGCGCATCGGCATCGGTGCCAAGGCCGTGATCACCGGCGACGTCACCCAGGTCGACCTGCCGAAGGGCCAGAAGAGCGGCCTGATCGAAGCGCGCCGCATCCTGCACGACGTCCGCGGCATTGCCTTCACCGAGTTCGGTGCCGAGGACGTCGTTCGCCACCCGCTCGTCGCGCGCATCGTCGCCGCCTACGAGGCGCACCAGAAAATGCAGGAGGCCGGCAAGTGACGCCGTCGCGCCGACTCAACCTTTCCGTGCAATACGCCGGCAGTCCCGACGGGCTACCTTCGCGCACCCAGTTGCGGCAATGGGCGCGCGCGGCGCTCGACGGCGGCGGTCAGGTCACGATCCGCTACGTCGATGCCGAGGAAGGACGGGCGCTGAACCGCGACTACCGCGGCAAGGACTACGCGACCAACGTGCTCTCGTTCGTCTACGAAACCGAGCCGCTGACGGTTGGCGACCTCGTCATCTGCGCGTCGGTGGTGGCCGAGGAAGCCGTGGCCCAGCGCAAGTCAGTCGAGGCGCACCATGCGCACCTCGTCGTTCATGGCGTGCTTCACCTGCAGGGCTATGAGCACGAAACATCGGCGGCCGACGCCGAAATCATGGAAGAGAAAGAGCGCGAAATCCTGGCCGGTCTTGGCTATCCTGACCCGTACCGGTAGGCGTATTGCGGATGGACGATTCGAGTCAAAAACCCGGTTTCCTTGAGCGACTCTCCTCGCTGCTGCTGCGCGAGCCCGAGGACCGCGAGCAACTGATCGACCTGCTGCGTTCGGCGCATGCGCGCGAACTGCTCGATGCCGACGCACTGTCGATCACCGAGGGCGCGCTTTCCGCTTCCGAGACGGCCGTGCGTGACGTGATGGTGCCACGCGCGCAAATGGACATGCTCGACATCGGCGAGCCGCCGCAGGAAATCATGCGCACGGTGATTGCTGCCGCACATTCCCGTTTCCCGGTGCACGATGGCGACCGCGACAACGTCATCGGTGTTCTGCTTGCCAAGGATCTGCTGCGCCTGCAGACCGATCCCTCGTTCGACCTGCGTGCCTGGCTGCGGCCGGTCGTCTTCATCCCCGAGTCGAAGCGGCTCAACGTATTGCTGCGCGAGTTCCGTGTCTCGCGCAATCACATGGCGATCGTCGTTGATGAGTTCGGTGGCGTCGCCGGCCTGGTTACCATCGAGGATGTGCTGGAACAGATCGTCGGCGATATCGAGGACGAATACGATTTCGACGAAACCGAGGACAACATCCGTCTCGACAAGTCCGGGCGCTACCGCGTCAAGGCACGGACCGAGGTTGCTGATTTCAATGCCGCCTTCGGCTGTTCGCTGTCGGAAGAAGATGCCGACACCATCGGCGGCCTGATCCTCAGCCAACTCGGGCGCGTGCCGAAGCGCAACGAGTCGCTCGATCTCGGCGGCTTGCGCCTGCGCGTGCTGCGCGCGGATAGTCGCCGTCTCTACACCCTGCTGGTCGAACCGCTGCCGCCCGGCGCAGCGGCCGAACCGGTGTGAAGCTGACCGCGGCAAGCCTTCTGACTTCACTGGCGGCGCTGGTGCTGGGCGCTGTCGCTGTCGCCGCCTTTGCGCCGCTGGCCTGGTATCCCCTGGCCTGGCTGGCCGCCGGCGGGGCCTACCTCCTGCTGCAGCGGGCCGCCTCGCCGCGGGCCGGCATGATGCTCGGCTTCGCCTTCGGCCTTGGCTATTTCCTCACCGGCACCTCGTGGGTCTACGTCAGCATGTCTGTCTTCGGCGGACTGCCACCAGTCCTTGCCGGGTTGGCCACCGTGCTTTTCTGTACCTACCTGGCGCTCTTCCCGGCGCTGGTCGGTACGCTCTTCGTGCGCCTTCGGCGCAAGCACTTCGTCACGGATGCTGCTGCCTTCGCTGCGCTCTGGGTGCTCGCCGAATGGCTGCGCGGCTGGCTGTTCACCGGCTTTCCGTGGCTGGCCGTCGGCTATGCGCACGTCGATGGGCCGCTCGCCGGCTACGCCCCGATCTTTGGCGTCTATGGCGTCACGCTGGTTACCCTGCTGCTCGGCGCTGCCTTTGCCGAGTTGTTACGCCGCTGGTTCGCCACTCCCTGTGCCGGCCGTTCGCGCGTTGCCTGCGGTACCGGGCCGTTGCTACTCGCCATCACGCTGCTGGTGGGCGGCGTCTCGCTCGCTGAACTGCGCTGGAGCGAAGCGCGCGGAGAGCCGCTGCGGGTTGCCCTGCTGCAGGGCAATGTGCCGCAGGATCTCAAGTGGCGGCCGGAAAAACTCCCGGAATCGCTGGCCATCTACGGCCGTCTGATGCATGACCACCCGGCGACGTTGACCGTGCTTCCGGAAACGGCGATTCCGACCTTCCTCGACACGCTGCCGCGCCATTACCTTGAAGGCCTGCTCGATCACGCCATGGCGCAGCGCGGCGACATCCTGTTCGGCATTGCCGTCGGTGAGGGGCAGCGCTACGCCAATGCAGGCGTGAGCTTCGGTGCTTCGCCGACCCAGCTCTACGCCAAGTCGCATCTGGTGCCTTTCGGTGAGTTCGTTCCGCCGGGTTTCCAGTGGTTCCTCGACCTGATGCGCATTCCGATGGGCAATTTCATGCCCGGCCCCGATCGCCAGTCGCCGCTCGAAATTGCCGGCCAGAAGGTGGCGGTGAACATCTGCTACGAAGACGTCTTCGGCAGCGAGATCATCCGTGCGCTGCCCGAGGCGACGCTGCTGGTGAATCTTTCCAACACGGCCTGGTTCGGCGATTCGCTGGCACAGCCACAGCACCTGCAGATTGCCCAGATGCGTGCGCTCGAAACCGGACGACCGATGCTGCGCGCGACGAATACCGGCATGACGGCGGTGGTGCGCCCGGACGGCATCGTGCAGGACGTCCTGCCGCCGTTCACCCGCGACGCGCTGGTGGCCGAAGTGCAGGGGTACGTGGGCAGTACGCCCTATGTGCGCTGGGGCAACGGCACGATCCTCGTGCTTGCCCTGATCCTGATCGTTACGGCCGCGTTTGCCCGCAAGCGCCGGCAAAACCAGTAAAATCAACCCTTTTGTAATCCCCGGAAAACCGTTCCATGCCTACCTTCCAGGAAGTCATCCTGCGTCTGCAGCAATTTTGGGACAAGCAGGGCTGCGCGCTGCTGCAACCCTACGATATCGAAGTCGGTGCCGGCACCTTCCATACCGCCACCTTCCTGCGCGCCATCGGCCCCGAGCCGTGGAATGCCGCCTACGTGCAGCCCTCGCGCCGCCCGAAGGATGGCCGCTACGGCGAGAACCCGAACCGCCTGCAGCACTACTACCAGTACCAGGTGGTGCTGAAGCCGTCGCCGCTGAACATCCAGGAGCTCTACCTGCAGTCGCTGGAAGCGCTCGGCATCAACCTCAAGGAGCACGACATCCGTTTCGTCGAGGATGACTGGGAATCGCCGACGCTGGGCGCCTGGGGCCTTGGTTGGGAAGTCTGGCTGGACGGTATGGAGGTGACGCAGTTCACCTACTTCCAGGAGGTCGGCTCGCTGACCTGCAAGCCGGTGCTCGGTGAGATCACCTACGGCCTCGAGCGTCTCGCCATGTACCTGCAGGGCGTCGAGAACGTCTATGACCTGGTCTGGGCCGAGGGGCCGGGCTACCGCATCACCTACGGCGACGTCTATCACCAGAACGAAGTCGAGCAGTCGAAGTACAACTTCGAGCACTCGAACGTCGAGATGCTGTTCCGCCACTTCGGCGAACACGAATCGGAAGCCAAGCGCCTGATGGCCGCGAACCTCGCACTGCCGGCCTTCGAACAGGTGATGAAGTGCTCGCATACCTTCAACCTGCTCGATGCGCGTGGTGCCATCTCGGTGACCGAGCGCGCCGCCTACATCGGCCGTGTCCGCGCACTGGCGCGTGAAGTCGCGCAGGCTTACTACAACTCGCGTGAAGCCCTCGGCTTCCCCATGGTCAAGAATGGGGAGAGCAAATAATGAACAAGACCCTGCTCGTCGAACTCCGTACCGAGGAACTGCCGCCGAAGGCGCTTGCAAAACTCGGTGAAGTCTTTGCTGCCGGCGTCCATGCCGGCCTTGCCGATCGCAACCTGGTGCTCGCCGGCGGCGAGTGCAAATGGTTTGCCACGCCGCGCCGCCTTGCCGTGCAGATTCCGCAGGTGCTGGCTGTCGCGCCGGATGCCAAGGTGCACGAAAAGATCATGCCGGTGTCCGTGGCGCTCGATGCTGCCGGTAATCCGAGCCCGGCACTGCTGAAGAAACTGGAAGCCAAGAGCATTCCCGTCAGTGAGATCGCAAAATTCGAGAAGCGCATGGATGGCAAGTCCGAGACCTTCTTCTATGAGGCGACCGTCAGGGGCGTGAAGCTCGAGGACGTGCTCGGCGGCATCGTCGGCGACGCACTGAAGAAGCTGCCGATCCCGAAGGTGATGCGCTGGGGCGATTCCGACGTGCAGTTCGTGCGCCCGGTGCACGGCCTCGTCATGCTGCATGGCGAGCATGTCGTCGCGGGCGAGGCGCTCGGACTCAAGAGTGGCAATACGACGCTTGGCCACCGCTTCCTCGCCGGCGGCACCATCCTGCTGGCCTCGGCGGATGAATACGAGAGTAAGCTGGAATCTTCCGGCAAGGTCATTGCCGCATTTGCGCGGCGCCGCGAGATCATCGCCAAATCGTTGCAGGCGAAGGCCGATGAACTGGGCGCCAAGGTCAAGCTGATCGACGCACTGGTCGACGAAGTCACGGCGCTGGTCGAATGGCCGGTGGTGTACGTCAGCGAATTCGAATCCGAATATCTCGAAGTGCCGCAGGAGTGCCTGATCCTGACGATGCAGGCGAACCAGAAGTACTTCCCGCTGTTCGACGCCGCCGGAAAGTTGCAGAACCGCTTCCTGATCGTCTCGAACATGGCGGTCGCCGATCCGACCAACATCGTCACCGGCAACGCCCGCGTCGTGCGGCCACGTCTGTCGGACGCCCGTTTCTTCTTCGAGCAGGACAAGAAGAACGGCTTCGTTTCGCGTGCAATGAAGCTTGGCTCGGTCGTCTATCACAACAAGCTCGGCTCGCTCGGCGACCGTGCGCAACGACTCGGCACCATCGCAGCCTTCGTGGCCGGCAAGCTGGGCGCCGATGTCGCTCAGGCGCGCAACGCCGGCCTCATCTGCAAGGTCGACCTGCTCACCGACATGGTCGGCGAGTTTCCCGAGCTGCAGGGCATCATGGGCCGCTACTACGCGCAGCACGAAGGCGCCAAGCCGGATGTCGCCGAAGCGATGGACCATCACTACCGGCCGCGTTTCGCCGGCGACGTGCTGCCCGAAAGCAATGTCTCGTGTGCGGTCGCGCTGGCCGACAAGCTCGATGCGCTGGCCGGCTTCTTCGGCATCGGCATGGTGCCGACCGGTGACAAGGACCCGTTTGGCCTGCGTCGCGCCGCACTCGGTGCGCTGCGCATCCTGATGGAAAAACCGCTGCCGCTCGATCTCGGCGAACTCATTGCCGAAGCGGCGCGAGCCTTTCCGGCCGGCATGCTTTCGGCTGCCGGTTTCGAGAGTCAGTTGCACGACTTCATGCTTGACCGTCTGCGCGGCTACCTGCGCGATGCCGGACACGGCCAGGACGTCATTGAAGCCGTGCTGGCGCAGCGCCCGACGCGCATCGACCTGGTGCCCGCCAAGCTGCAGGCCGTGCAGCAGTTCCTCGCGCACGATGCGGCGCAGGCGCTGGCAGCCGCCAACAAGCGTATCGGCAACATCCTCAAGAAGGCCGATGGCAACATCCCGGAGCCGGACGTCGCGCTGCTGCAGGAAGCTGCCGAGAAAGCCCTGTTCGAGCGCGTCGTGCAACTCGCTCCGCTGGTGAAATCGCACGTCGCCAACCGCGATTATGCCGATGCGCTGATCGCGCTCGCCGGTGTGCGTGCCGAGGTCGACCGCTTCTTCGACGAGGTGATGGTCAACGTGGATGAGCCGCTGGTGCGCGCCAACCGGCTTGGTCTGCTCAAGTCGCTGTTCGATCAACTGAACGCCGTTGCCGACATTTCCCGGCTGGCCGTATGAAGCTGATCATCCTCGACCGCGACGGCGTCATCAATTTCGACTCGGCGGCTTTCATCAAGTCGCCGGCGGAGTGGAAGCCGATTCCGGGCAGCCCGGAAGCGATCGCCCGCCTCAATCAGGCTGGTTACCGCGTTGTCGTCGCGACCAACCAGTCCGGCGTCGGGCGGGCCTTGTTCGACATGGATACGCTCAACGCCATCCACGAGAAGATGCACAAGACGGTTGCCGCTGCCGGCGGCCGCATTGACGCGGTCTTCTATTGCCCGCATGCGGCCGATGCCAACTGTGATTGTCGCAAGCCGAAGCCGGGCATGTTCGAGCGCATTGCCGCCTGCTACAACCTCGACCTGACCAGCGTACCGGCGATCGGCGATTCGCTGCGCGACCTGCAGGCTGCAGAATCCTCCGGCGCACTGCCGATGCTGGTGCTGACCGGCAAGGGCGAGAAGACGCTGGCCGACGGTGGCCTGCCTGAGGACACGCTGGTGTTCAAGGATCTGGCCGCGGCGGTCGACGATCTCATCTCCTGACCGGTGACGTACCGATGCACCTGATCCGTTCCGCCCTCTTTCTCGCCGGCGTCGTCCTGTGGACGATCGTCTTCGGCACGCTCGTCGTGATCGGCCTGATCGCGCCGCTGCACGTCCGTTTCCGCATCATCTGGTTCTACCGCCGCGGCTTCATGTGGCTGGTACGTGCTGTGCTCGGCATCACTCACGAAGTGCGCGGCCGCGAGCACCTGCCGAAGGCGCCCTCGGTGATTCTCGCCAAGCACCAGTCGGCGTGGGAAACCGTGGCGCTGCAGGACCTCGTGCCCGAGGATACCTATTGCGTCTTCGTGCTCAAGAAGGAGCTGCTGAAGCTGCCCTTCTTCGGCTGGGGCCTCGCTGCCCTGCAGTCGATCTCGATCGATCGTGCGGCGGGCCGCGAGTCGCTCAATCAGGTTGTCGCGCAGGGCGCCGATCGCCTCAAGCGCGGATTCTGGATCATCATTTTCCCCGAGGGGACACGTGTGGCACCGGGCGAGACGCGTCGCTACAAATCGGGCGGCGCCTACCTCGCGATGCAGACGGGGGCCTCCGTCGTGCCGGTTGCGCATAACGCCGGCGAATACTGGCCGCGTAACGCCTTCATCAAGCATCCGGGGCATGTCGTCGTCAGCATCGGCCCGGCGATCGATCCGGCCGGCCTGACACAGGAAGAGATCAATTCCCGCGCCGAGGCCTGGATCGAGGCCGAGATGCGCCGTCTTTCTCCGCATCGCTACCGGGATGCCGCAGAGCAGCCTGCCGTTGCCTGACGCCGGCGACGACGCGCAGCTGGCGCTGCCGCTCGTCGGTGTCACCATTGCGGCGGGCGAGGAGCCACGCCGCATCACGCTCGGCGACCGTATCGTTCCCTACCTCCTGCGCCGCGGTACTCGCCGCACGATCGGGCTTTCCATCGATCATCGCGGCCTGCGTGTCGGCGCGCCGCGCCGCACCTCGCTGGCCGAGGTTGAAACACTGATCCGCAAGCACGGTGAATGGGTCGTCGAGAAGCTCGACGAGTGGCGCACGCGTCGCCGCCCCGAGCCACTGCGCATCGTCGACGGTGCACGCCTGGCCTTCCTCGGTGACGAGATCGAAATCGGCATCGCGATCGGTGCCAATCGCGCGATCTGGTCTGCCGGCCGCCTGACGCTCTGCATGAAGCCGGGCGTCGCCCCCGGCCCGGTGCTCGAAAAGGCCCTGCGCGAGCGGGCGCGCGAACACTTTGCAGCCCGCCTGGCGCCATTGGCCGCGGTGCTCGGCGTCGCGGTGCCGGCGCTGGCGCTTTCGTCGGCGCGAACGCGCTGGGGGAGTTGCAGCACCAGGAGCGGCATCCGCCTCAACTGGCGCCTGATCCACTTCCCAGAGGCGATCATCGACTACGTCGTCGTGCACGAACTGGCGCATCTGCGCCACATGAATCACGGTCCGCGTTTCTGGTCCCTCGTCGAGGTCGCTTGCCCCGACTACCGTACGGCGCGCGTCGAACTGCAGCGTCTTGCTGCCCACATCCCGCACTGGTAACCCCGGAGAATCTTCATGCGCATCCTGCACACCATGCTCCGCGTCGGCGATCTCGATCGCTCGATCGCCTTCTACACCGAGGTTCTCGGCATGAAACTGTTGCGCCGGCAGGACTATCCTGACGGGCGCTTCACGCTCGCCTTCGTCGGCTACGGTGATGAGGCGGAAACAGCCGTCCTCGAACTGACCCACAACTGGGATACGAAAGCCTACGAGCTGGGCAACGGTTTCGGCCATGTTGCGCTTGCCGTACCGGATGCCTACGCTGCCTGCAATGCGATCCGCGAACGCGGTGGCAAGGTTGTCCGCGAGGCCGGTCCGATGAAGCACGGCACGACCGTGATCGCCTTCGTCGAGGACCCCGACGGTTACAAGATCGAACTGATCCAGAGGAACTGAGCATGGCTTTCCCCGCATTCTTCGACGACGTGCCACCGATCACGCTGCGCGATCCGCTGGCCGAGATCCTGGGGGCTGCTGAAAACGGGCTGATCGAATACCACTTCGCCGATGCGGTGCGCCTGGCCGGGCATTCATGCCCCACCGTCGCGGGCGCATGGCTGATGACCACGCGCGCATTGAAGGCCTTGTACGGGGATGCGGTGCCGGAACGCGGCGGTATCAGCGTGGCGTTCGGCGACAGTCAGGGGGGCGGCGTTACCGGCGTGATCGCCAGCATCGTGACCTTGCTCACCGGGGCGGCAGGGATTGGCGGTTTCAAGGGCCTGGGCGGCCGCTTCTCGCGGCGCGACCTGTTGAGCTTCGAGTCCGCCGGTGTCGAGGATCTGCGCTTCACCCGGCGCGATACGGGTGATGCAATCGAGATCGGCCTCGACCTTTCGCCGGTTCCCGGCGATCCGCGCATGGGGGCCTTGCTGCCGGGTTTGCTGGCCGGCAGCGCTTCCGCCGAGGAGGCCCGCCTGTTCGGTCACCTGTGGCAGCAACGGGTGCAGCGCATACTGATCGATCATCACGACGACGAACGACTGACGCCGATGCGCCGCGTCGTCTCTGCTGCCCGCTAACGAGGAGGGACGCCCCCGTGAATCTGCTGAAGAAGAACCTGATGCTGAGTGCCGCCATGCTCCCGCTGTGCGCGATGGCGGGCGAGATCGTGTCCGATACGTTCATGTCCCGTCTCAACGGGCGAATCGAAATCCCGCTGGCGGGGGGGCGCTGGCAGGCGAGCGATACCGAGCGCACGGCCCCCACGGCGATTGCCGCCCTCAAGCTGGCGGCACCGGTGAGCGGTACGCATCCCACCTGTGATGTGACCAGTGCGCCGGGTATGGCGACGACGGCGGGACATGAGGAGATCGCCGAGGTTATCGCGAAGGGAATGCGCGATTCCGGCATGGATCTCGGACCGATGGAGTTGCGCCGCATCGGCGGCCGCCCGGTGATCCGTTTCAATACGGTTCTCAACCGCCAAGGCGGTGCCGCGAAGGGTGACGCCTATATCCTGCGTGGCGAGAAGGACTACTTCTTCGTCATCTGTGCAGCCAACAACCTCGCCTACGATTCGGCGCGGGAATCGTTCGAGGATCTCGTCGCCAGCATCCGCTACTGAGCGGATATCCAAATACGGACCGGCGGGTGTACGCCGGTCCGGCGATGGCCCGGGGCTCCTGCAGACGGGGCCTGCGGCAGGCCTGCTCCGGGCAGCGACTTACTCGCGTACCAGCATCAGCGACGTGTTCGCGACGCGTACCAGCTTTTCTGCAACGCTGCCGACCAGCAGGCGTTCCATGCCGCGGCGGCCGTGCGTGCCGACGATCACGAGATCGGCTTCCCAGTCCCTGGCGCATTCCGTGATCATCTCCGGAACCCGCTTGCTGCTGGACTCGATCAGGCGCTTTTCTGCCGTGATGCCGTGCCGGGCCACGTGAGCCGCCGCACCGTTCAACAGCTGCATGCCGCCTGCACGGATCTCGGCTTCCACCTCGTCGACGTCGATGAGGGTGCCGGTACTGATCGCGCTGTGCTCGAGCAACGACTCATCTTCGGCATGGACGATGCACAGCGCAGCGCCAACGCTCGTCGCGAGCTGGGCGGCCTCGTTAAGTGCCTTGTTGGAGGTGGCGCTGTCGTCGATGGCGACCATGATTCGCTTGTACATGGTGAATCCTTTCTGAAGCCGGTTGGTTGAATATCATCCAGCTGGCGGCCGCGACACCGGCTTTTCTGCGACCGAACATGCGCCACGGGAGGTTCTGCGACATGCAGATCCATTCATTTGCGAATGTGTGACGCCGATCTTAGTTACCCGTATCATGCTCAAGAAATTGGTTGGGCCAATTTATCCGGCATTCGCGCTTGTGTGGCGCATGGGGAGAGCAAGGATCGAACAGAGCGTGGTTCTCGATGTGCAGCGAGCCCTGGAGGAGCGTCTGGTCGATGGCTCCTGGGGCGCTGGGACACGTCTTCCGGCAGAGCGGCGCCTGGCGGAAATGCTCGGCGTGTCGAGAAACTCCGTGCGCGAAGCGATTCTGGCGCTGAAGACGCGCGGCCTTCTGGCAAGCAGGCGGGGGAGCGGTGTCTTCGTGACCCAGCGGCTGCAGACTGCGGTCGCCTCGCCCTGGCGGCAACTGGTGGTGGACCACCCGGACATGCGCTGGGATACCCTGGAGTTCCGCCGCGAACTCGAGGCGGCAACCGCACACTATGCGGCGCTACGCGCCACGCAGGAAGACCTGGCGGCGTTGGCTGTGGTCGTCGAGCGACTTGAGCGTGCCTATGTTTCGGGCGACAAGGCGGAGGAACACCGCGCCGATGCGGATTTTCACGAAGCCATCGCGCAGGCGTCGCACAACAGCATGTTCCTTTACCTGCATTCAAGCATGGTGCGCATGCTGCGCGAACATATCAGCTTCAATCTCGAGGGGCTCGACGATCCGAGCGGGAAAATCACTGCGAAGCTGCGCGAGCAGCATCTGCGGATCTGGGATGCAATCCGCCTTCACCAGGCGGACACCGCGCGAAAGGCGATGCTGAGGCATGTCGACTTCACCCGTGACGAACTGGCCCGCCGCGAATCGGCATGAAGGCCCTGTTCCCCCAAAGGGCCTCCGGCATTCCGAAACTGAAACGGCCCCCAATCACGGGAGCCGTTTTTCGTTTGGTGGGACTGCAGGGACTCGAACCCTGGACCAAAGGATTATGAGTCCTCTGCTCTAACCGACTGAGCTACAGTCCCTTGCTGCAGTGATCAGCTGTTGCCGTTGTCGAGGAAGCTCTTCAGCTTGTCGGAACGGCTCGGGTGGCGCAGCTTGCGCAGGGCCTTGGCTTCGATCTGGCGGATGCGCTCGCGGGTAACGTCGAACTGCTTGCCGACTTCTTCCAGCGTGTGGTCCGTGTTCATCTCGATGCCGAAGCGCATACGCAGCACCTTGGCTTCGCGCGGCGTCAGCGTGTCGAGCACTTCCTTGGTGATGAAGCGCAGGCTGGAGAACAGCGCGGCGTCGGTCGGTGCCAGCGTTGCCGTATCCTCGATGAAGTCGCCCAGATGCGAATCGTCGTCGTCACCGATCGGCGTTTCCATCGAGATCGGTTCCTTCGAGATCTTGAGGATCTTGCGGATCTTCTCTTCCGGCATCTCCATCTTCTTCGCCAGCGTCGCCGGATCCGGCTCGGCGCCGGTTTCCTGCAGGATCTGACGCGAGATGCGGTTCATCTTGTTGATCGTCTCGATCATGTGCACCGGGATGCGGATGGTGCGCGCCTGGTCGGCGATCGAACGGGTGATGGCCTGACGGATCCACCACGTGGCGTAGGTCGAGAACTTGTAGCCGCGGCGGTATTCGAACTTGTCCACCGCCTTCATCAGGCCGATGTTGCCTTCCTGGATCAGGTCGAGGAACTGCAGGCCACGGTTGGTGTACTTCTTGGCGATCGAGATCACCAGACGCAGGTTGGCTTCGGTCATCTCGCGCTTGGCACGACGGGCCTTGGCTTCGCCGGTGGACATCTGCTTGTTGATGTCCTTCAGTTCCTTCAGCGGGATGCCGATGTGGTTCTGCAGGTCGATCAGCTTCTGCTGCTGTTCCTTGATCGCCGGGGCGTTGCGGATCAGCGTCTGCGCATAGGTGCGCTGGCTGGCGGCGATTTCGGCATCGACCCAGTCGAGGTTCATCTCGTTGCCGGGGAATACCTTGATGAAGTGGGGACGCGGCATGCGCACCTTGTCGACGCAGATCTGCTGGATCTTGCGCTCGCAGCCACGGACCGACTCGACCATGCCGCGCACCGAATCGCACAGGCGTTCGATGGTGCGCGAGGTAAAGCGGATATAGAGCAGCTCTTCCGAGATCTGTTGCTGCAGTTTGAGGTAGGTCTTGTCCTGCGAACCCTTCTTGACCAGGGCGTTGTGTGCCTTGGCGTAGAGCGTCTTGATCAGGGCGAAGCGCTCGAGGGCATCGACCTTCAGCTGCAGCAGGGATGCCGACGCGGCAGCGCCGCCGTCATCGCCTTCTTCCTCGTCGCTTTCTTCCTCTTCGTCGATTTCCTCTTCCTCGGCCGCCTGTGCTTCCTCAACGGCATTCGGGTCGATGAGGCCGTCGATCAGCTCGTCGATGCGCATCTCGTCGCGCTCGATCTTGGCAACGGCGTCGAGAATCTCGGCAATCGTCGTCGGGCAGGCGGAGATCGCCTGGATCATGTGCTTGAGGCCGTCCTCGATGCGCTTGGCGATCTCGATCTCGCCCTCGCGGGTGAGCAGCTCGACCGAGCCCATCTCGCGCATGTACATGCGTACCGGGTCGGTGGTGCGGCCGAATTCGGAGTCGACGGTGGACAGGGCCTGTTCGGCTTCCTCCTCCACTTCCTCGTCGTCGGCGACCGTCGGGGCGGCGTCGGACATGAGCAGGTCCTCGGCGGCCGGAGCCTCGTCGAAGACCTGGATCTGCATGTCGTTGAAGGTGGAGATGATCGACTCGATCTGCTCCGCATCGACGACGTCATCCGGGAGGTGGTCGTTGATCTCGGCGTAGGTCAGGTAACCCCGCTCCTTGCCGAGCTTGATCAGGTTCTTGAGGCGCGTCTTGCGCGTCTCGACGTCCACCGGTGACGGGTTGCCGGCTTGGGCCAGCAGGTCCGCTGCGGCCTTTTCCCTGGCTTTCGAGGATTTTGCCTTGGCGGGGGTGGCGGGGGTTTTGGCTTTTGCGTTGGCCATGTCCGATGTTCCTGTTCCGTTCCTGATCCCCGGGCATTCACTCGGGGTTGTGTTGCCGGGTTGGAAAAACCCCAAATTATATCATAACTTAGCTAGCTTCCGGGGTTTCCCGGCTGCGATTTCCGTGCGTCGACAGGAGCGCTACGTAGCGTGCCTTCTCGTCTGCCGAAAGTCCTGCAACGCCGAGCGCCCGTGCCTTGGCCTTGAGGGCGTCGATTTCACTGGTCTGGGCGTCGCGCGCGAACTTGTCGAGGGTGCCGGCAAACTCCGATTCGATCTCGTCTTCGGCAAAGGGTTCATGCATGAGATCGGAGGCGGCGGCCCGCAGCAGTGCGTCGTCTTCGCCCGCGCGCAGCCGTTCGAGCAGCGGTGCGTATGCGGGCGGGGCGCCGCCATCCTCGGCCATGTCGCGGACCGTCGTGACAAGCCGGCGCAGCGTCCGCGTTTCCGGAAGGTCGCCGGGCAGGGCGTCAATCGGCAGGCGCAAGGCCAGTGCCGGCTTCTGCAGGATCAGCCGGATCAGCTTCTTCATGAAGGTGGCCGCCGGTGACTGGCGTGGCGCCCGGGCGGGAGCGGGCGGCGCGATCGTGCGCAGTTCGCACAGCCGCTCGACCTCGGTTTGCGAAAACCCGCTGATCTCGGCCAGGCGCTTGACCAGTTGCAGGCGCAGCAGCGGCGTCTGCAGTTTCTGCAGCAGCGGCTTGGCATCGGCGACCAGCTTGGCCTTGCCTTCGGCGCTGGTCAGGTCGCACTGGCGACCCAATTCGCGCAGCAGGAAGTCCGAGAGCGGGGTCGCCTGGGCAACCATGCGGTTGAACGCGTCCTTGCCGAATTCGCGGACGTAGCTGTCGGGGTCGTGTTCCTCGGGAAGGAAAACGAAGCCGATGGTCTTTTGCTCGGGCAACGCCTCCAGCGAATTCTCGAGGGCACGCCAGGCTGCCTTGCGGCCAGCATTGTCGCCGTCAAAGCAGAAGACGATGCGGTCCACCTGGCGCAGCAGCTTCTGTACGTGGGTCGCCGTTGTCGCCGTGCCCAGCGTCGCGACCGCGTTGCCGACCCCGTGCTGGGCGAGGGCGATGACATCCATGTAGCCTTCGACGACGATGGCCGTATCGGTTTCTCGCAAGGCGACCCTCGCCTGCGGCAGGCCGAAAAGTTCGCGGCCTTTTTCAAACAGGGGGGTTTCGGGCGAGTTGAGGTACTTCGGTTCGCCGGGGCCGATGATGCGGCCGCCGAAGGCGATGACCTCGCCCTTCGGGTTGATGATCGGGATCATCACGCGATCACGGAAGTAGTCGTAGCGGCGACCGTCGTCACCCGTCTTGAGCAGGCCCGCGGCTGTCAGGCGCGGATCGTTGTAGTCGAGCGATGACTCGCGCAGCCCGTTGGGCGGCGCGTAGCCCATGCCGAAGCGGGCGGCGATCTCGCCGGTGAGGCCGCGCTGCTTGAGATAGTCGATCGCCTTCGGCGAGGCCTTCAGCTGCTCGCGGTAGAACTGGGCTGCCTGCGTCATGGCCTCGACGAGGTCGACCGTGCGCGGGCCGTCGCTGGCCTCCCGCCGGCGCCCTTCCTGTTCCGGTACCTGCATGCCGGCCCGGTTGGCGAGATCCTTCACCGCGTCGATGAAACCCATGCCCGAGTACTCCATCATGAAGCCGATGGCGGTGCCGTGGGCTCCGCAGCCGAAGCAGTGGTAGAACTGCTTGGTCGGGCTGACGGTGAAGGAGGGGGATTTTTCGTTGTGGAAGGGGCAGCAGGCAGCGTAGTTGGCGCCCGCCTTCTTGAGCGGCACGTGCGCATCGATCAGGTCGACGATGTCGACCCGATGCAGCAGGTCCTGAATGAAGGATTCAGGAATCATCGCTCGCCGTACTGCCGGTCAGCGGGTGAGGGCCGCTTTGACCTGCTTCGAGACTTCGCCCATCTCGGCGCGGCCGGCGAGCTTCGCCTTGACGACGCCCATGACCTTGCCCATGTCCGCAGGGCCGGCAGCGCCAGTGGCGGCGACGGCGGCAGCTACTTCGGCGGCGATTTCCGCAAGCGACATCTGCGCCGGCATGTAGCCGGCCAGCAGTTCGGCTTCCGCGCGCTCGGCGGCGGCGAGATCGTCGCGCTTGGCGGCCTCGTACTGGGTGATGCTGTCCTTGCGCTGCTTGAGAAGTTTCTCGACCACCGCGAGCACACCGGCGTCGTCGAGTTCGATCCGCTCGTCGACTTCCTTCTGCTTGATTGCGGCGAGCAGCAGGCGGATGGCGCCGAGCTTCGCCGCTTCCTTGGCGCGCATGGCGGCCTTCATGTCCTCGGTGATGCGTTCCTTGAGCGTCATTGTCTCGATCCCCTCAAACGTCAAAAGCCGTCCACCTGGTGATGGACGGCTCTGGCTTTCGCTGCGTCGGAAAACTACGGCGCCAGGATTGGAACTGGCGCGATGTGAAGCAGTGTTGCGAGTCCTGCGTTTGCTACAACTGCTGCGGCCGGAGCCGCTTAGTACATCTTCGGCGGCAGGGTCTGGCTGCGGATGCGCTTGTGGTGGCGCTTCACGGCAGCAGCGAGCTTGCGCTTGCGCTCGGCGGTGGGCTTCTCGTAGAACTCGCGGGCGCGGAGTTCGGTCAGCAGGCCGGTTTTTTCGACAGTGCGCTTGAAGCGGCGGATGGCTACTTCGAACGGCTCGTTTTCCTTGACGCGAATAGCAGGCATTGAAATCAGTCCAATCAGTTGGGTTGGAAAAATGGGAAAGACCGCGATTATATACAGAGAGTCAAGCTTTTTCCAAGTCCACCGGGTTTCTGCCGATCCGGGTCGGGTAAAATGCCGCCCCATGCTGGTCCTCGGCTTCGAATCTTCCTGCGACGAAACGGGCGTCGCGCTCTACGATCAGGAGCGCGGCCTGCTCGCGCACGCCCTGCACTCGCAGGTTGCGATGCACCGCGACTACGGTGGCGTCGTTCCGGAGCTCGCCTCGCGGGACCATGTGCGGCGGCTCGTTCCTTTGCTGCGCAAGGCGCTTTCCGATAGCGGGCGCTCGCTCGGCGAGGTTGGCGCGATCGCCTATACGCAAGGACCGGGGCTGGCCGGCGCCTTGCTGGTCGGCTCGGCGTTTGCAGAGGCGCTCGCACTGGGTCTGGGCGTGCCCACCGTTCCGGTACACCATCTCGAGGGGCACCTGTTGTCGCCGCTGCTTTCGTCGCGGCCCCCCGTCTTTCCGTTCGTTGCGCTGCTTGTGTCGGGCGGCCACACTCAGCTGATGCGGGTCACCGGTGTCGGCAAGTACGAACTGCTCGGGGAGACGCTCGACGATGCTGCCGGCGAGGCCTTCGACAAGACCGCCAAGCTGCTCGGCCTCGGCTACCCGGGCGGGCCGGCGCTGGCGGTACTGGCCGAGCAGGGCGTTCCGGGGGCCGTGAAGCTGCCGCGCCCGATGCTCAATTCGGGCGATCTGATGTTCAGCTTCTCCGGGCTGAAGACGGCGGTGCTGACCCGGGTGCGCGAGCGCGAACTGACGGAGCAGGAAAGGGCCGATGTGGCCCGTGGTTTTCAGGATGCGATCGTCGAGGTGCTGGTGAAGAAATCGCTGACGGCCCTCAAGACGACGGGACTGCAGCAACTGGTGGTCGCTGGCGGAGTCGGTGCCAACGCCGAATTGCGCCGGCAACTCGACCTTCGGGCCGCACGGCGAGGGCTGACGGTCTACTACCCGGAGCTCGAATTCTGCACTGACAACGGCGCGATGATCGCGCTGGCCGGTGCGATGCGTCTGGCGACAGGTTCCCCGGCCAAGCCGGCCGGCGGTTTTGCGGTACGCCCGCGCTGGCCCCTGTCGGAAATCGGCTGATTCTTTCCGGCACCTGCGCAGGGCGCCCCGCTCTCTCAGCGGGGCTTTTTCTTGGCGCCGATCTTCGGTTCCGTGCCGGCGAGCAGGCGCTGCAGATTGCCCCAGTGCTTGCCGATCAACGCCAGTGACATGACGCCAACGGCAAGCATCTGGAACGTGGCCCCCCACATCATCGCCGCCAGCAGCGGCGATGCCGCTGCCGCCATCAGTGCCCCCAGCGACGAGTAGCGGGAAAAGGTCGCACTCAGGATCCAGACGGCCAGGGTGGCGAGACCGAGTACCCAGTCCAGCGCCAGCAATACGCCCGCCGCGGTGGCGACCCCCTTGCCGCCCTTGAATTTCAGGAAGACCGGGAAGAGGTGGCCGAAGAACACGGCGACGGCCACCAGCCCGATGGCGACGTCGGGAAGCATGTAATGTTTGGCGAGGAACACGGCCAGCCAGCCCTTGGCGCCGTCACCGAGCAGCGTCAGAAGCGCCGCCTTCTTGTTGCCGCTGCGCAGCACGTTGGTGGCGCCGGGATTGCCGGAGCCATAGCTGCGCGGGTCGGCGAGGCCGAACAGCTTGCTGCTGACGACGGCGAAGGGTACGGAACCGAGCAGGTAGGCGCCGATGATGGCGGCGGGAACGACGAGGGAGCTATCCATGGGGCTGGGGTAGAATGCGAACCGTTAATCTGCGCAGAACTTGCACGACTCTGTGCAGGACTTGCGAAGTGCCATTCTACACTGCCCCATGGACATCATTTTCATCGACGACCTGCGTGTCGAAACGCTGATCGGCATCTACCCGCGCGAGAAGGCCGTACCGCAGACGATCGAGATCAGCCTGCGCATCGGTGCGTCGACCGCTTCCGCCGGGGCTTCCGACGATATCCGCGACACGATCGATTACGCAGTCGTTGCCGAGCGACTGCGCGCCGAACTCGGCGCGCGCCATTTCAACCTGCTCGAGAAACTGGCGGAATACGTAGCGACGCTCCTGCTTGAGGACTTCGGCGCGCAGTGGGTGCGGGTATCGGTCGCCAAGCTCGGCATGATGCGCGGGGTCCGCCGCGTCGGCGTGGTCATCGAGCGCGGCGCTGCCTGATCGCCGACGCCGTCGCGTCAGTCCTTGAGCGCTACTTCCACCACCTTCGGCTGCAGCACGCGCACGATGTCGTGTGGGTGCACGCCGACCAGATAGCCGCGACGCCCGCCATTCACGTAGATCAGCGGCAGGTCGAGTATGCTTTTCTCGACGTAGAGCGGCATCTGCTTTTTCGTTCCGAACGGGCTGGTGCCGCCGACAAGGAAGCCGGTGTGGCGGTTGGCGACTTCCGGCTTGCAGGGTTCGACCTTCTTGCAGCCGATCTGGCGGGCCAGTTCCTTGGTCGACACCTTGCGGTCGCCATGCATGAGCACGATCAGCGGTTTTGCGTGTTCATCTTCCATGATCAGCGTCTTGACGACGGCGTGCTCATCGACATTGAGCTCGCGCGCCGAGACGCGTGTGCCGCCGTGCTCCTCGTACGCATACAGATGGTTGGAGTGCGCGATGCCGTGGCTGCGCAGGAAGCGTGTGGCGGGCGTTTCCGGGGCGTTTTCGTTCTTCATGCGTGATGTCTCAGTGCAGGCTGCGCAACAGGGCGCGCAGGCGGGCGGGCTTGACCGGTTCGCTCAGGTGGTAAGCCCCCTGTTCCGGCATGTTACATCCGGCCGCGGTAATCAGCACGCCAGGGTGCCTGTGCAGCAATGACTGGTATTCGGCGGAAAGCTGACAGCTTTCGGTGTGGAGAATGACCGGTATGCAACGGGAATCGTCGAGCGCTCGCCACGCGTCGGAAATCGTGTTCGGGACGATCACCTCGTAGCCCCAGCGCCGGGCGCGCTCGGCGAGGTCGTCGGTATTTTCCCAGCGGCCGCCGGCATCGAGCAGCAGCAGGGGCGGGATGGCCGGACTTTCCTGCGCAACGACAGGCGCCATGACCTTGCCGGCGACGACGGGCAGGGTCAGCGCAAAGACGGATCCGTGGCCCTTCGCGGAACGCAGGCTGATGTTGGCCCCGAGCAGTCTGGCGATGCGATGGGCGATGGCGAGGCCGAGGCCGAGTCCGGCATTCGGATCGCGCGCACGGTTTTCGATCTGGAAGAACTCGTCGAAAATTTCCGTCTGGTGCTCCGGCGGGATGCCGGCGCCGTTATCGCGCACCTCGATCCGTACGGCATTCCGCCGCCAGCGTGCGCTGACCAGCACCGTGCCTTTCGGGGAGAACTTGATCGCGTTGTCGATCAGGTTTCCGAGCAGCCGGGTGAGCAGCGCCGGGTCGGTTTCCAGAAGTACTTCCCGTGGCCGAAACAGCAGGCGGACCCCACGGGCTTCAGCCGGCACGGTATAGGTGTCGGCGAGTTGCGAAAAGAGCGTCTGCAAGGCGACGTGCTTGCGCTCCGGCGTGATGTTCGCCATGTCCAATCGCGAGATATCGAGCAGGCTACGCAGTTGCCCGGCGATCGAACGACTTGCCGACTCGATGCGTTCGACCAGGACTTTCTGCTCGGGGTCGTTGGTCACGCGCGTCAGGTCGGCGAGGAACAACTGCAGCGCGTGCAGGGGCTGGCGCAGGTCGTGGCTGGCTGCGGCAAAGAAACGTGCCTTGGCGTCAGCCAGGCGCAGGGCCTCGTTGCGACGTGTTTCCAGTTCACGCGTGGCGTTCTCGACACGAAGTTCGAGCGTTTCGTGGCTGCGCCGGAGTTCGTGCGTGACGACGGCCAGCTGTTGCAGCTGGCGCCTGATCAGCAGGCCGGCAACCAGCAGCGTGAGCAGCGCGAGTCCCGAAAGCAGTGCAGTGCGCCAGGCCTGCTGCCGCCATTCCTGGGTCAGCAGTGCGCGGGGCGTGATATTGATGACGCGCAGGTTGCTGTGTCCCGGTACCGGTTCCGTCGTGGCGACGAAGGAGCCACTTTCGTGGGTACTGCGGTTCATGTTCAGGGGCAGGGTCGCGAATGCGCCGCCAGCCAGGACCTGCCGGTAATCGTCGCCTGCCCGGGCTGGCAGCTGATCATCGGCCGTATTCAGCGAACGGCAGAGCGTCACGATCCGGCCCTCCGCATTGACGAGCGCCGTCTCGAAATCGCCGTAGGGGCGTGACGAGCGACAGAACTCCTCGAAATAGACAGGTTCGAGCGCGACGACCAATGCGCCTTCAAAACTGTCGCGCCCGAGACGCCGTGCCAGGGCATAGGTCGGAAGGTTCGAATTGCGTCCGACATAGGGGCCGTAGTCGGCGCGTTCTGCACCGCGTGCAAGTGACACGAAATAGGGACGATCCCTGATGTTGATCTGCGGCGGCGCCTCGGCAAAGCTGGTATGGCGCTGGTTGCCGTCGGCGTCGAAGATCAGCAGGTGTCTGACCTGCGGCAGCGAGCGGCTGAGCCGCGTTTTCAGTGACTGGTGGCCTGTCGCCGCCGACCAGTGCTGCCAGCCGCCCCCTTCCTGCAGTGCGATGCGCATCTCGTCGAGCAGGATGTCGACACTGTCCAGCGAGCGCCCGACATGCTCCGCGAACATGCGATCGTTCTGCTCGATGTGTCGCAGATTGAGGGCGTAGGCTTTCTCGCGGCTGAAATACTGGTCGAGCGCAAGGATGCCGGTGAGCATGAGTACCGCAAGGCCTGCGACAACGAGCGCGGAGGAACCGGAAAATATTTTCTGGGCCATGATGATGACGGAGGAATGTGGCTGCAAGGATAGCAGCCCCGGCAGGTTTTCGCTGCCCGCGGCGGGAACGGGGGCCGAATCAGCCGCGTGGATGGTGTACGGCGTGCAGGGCCTTCAGCCGTTCCCGGGCGACGTGAGTGTAGATCTGCGTCGTCGTGATATCGGCGTGGCCGAGCAGCATCTGGACGACGCGGAGGTCGGCGCCGTGGTTGATCAGGTGCGTCGCGAAGGCATGGCGCAGCGTGTGCGGCGATAGCCGGTCGGCATCGAGGCCCGCGGCGCGTCCGTGGCGCTTGATCAGGTTCCAGAACATCTGCCGCGTCATTGCCGCGGCGCGCTGGGTGACGAAGAGTGCGTCACACGGACGCTGGTCGAGCAGCGCCGGTCTGGCTTCGGCGAGATAGCGGCGGAGCCAGGCGATGGCCTCTTCTCCAAGCGGTACGAGTCGCTCCTTGTTGCCCTTGCCGAAGATGCGGACCAGCCCCATGTCGAGATTGAGTTCATGCAGCTTGAGGCCAACCAGTTCCGATACGCGCAGCCCCGTTGCGTAAAGCGTTTCCAGCATGGCACGGTCGCGCTGGCCCAGCGGCGTTTCCGTCTGCGGCGCCGCGAGCAAGGCCTCGACCTGCGATTCACTCATCAATTTTGGCAGCCGTGCCGGGCGTACCGGATTGGCGATGCGCCGCGTCGGGTCGGCAGATAGCCGGCGTTCCACCAGCAGGCGACGGTAGAAACGGCGCAGTGAGGAAAGATGGCGGGCCTGGGAGGCTGCGCGCATCTGCTGGGAAAGCTCGGCGATATAGGCGGCGACAGCAGCTTCGTCGGCCTGCATCAGGTTCTGGTTCCGCCCGGCAAGCCAGCGTGCGAAGCGCCCCAGGTCGCTGCGATAGCTGGCCAGCGAGGCCCTGGAGAGTCCGTCTTCGAGCCAGACGGCATCGCAGAAGGCGTCGATCTCCGCGACGTCTTCCGCATTCGGTTTTGCCGCCGGCTGTTCGGTCATCGAGGCTTGTTTAACCGCTGTTCGTGCGCCAACAGCCAACGCTTCGTTTCGAGCAGGAAGCCACCACGATTGCGTGCGAAACCGCCGAGGCCGCCGTCGCTGGCAACAACGCGATGGCAGGGAACGACGATCGGGAACGGATTTGCACCGCAGGCCTGGCCGACCGCGCGCGGGGCATTGCTGAGATTCTTCGCCAGCTCGCCGTAAGTGTGTGTCCGGCCGCAGGGAATGGCGGCGATCTGTTCCCAGACGCGGCGCTGGAAGGGGGTTCCGGAAGGCTTCAGCGGCAGGCCGAAGACGAAGTCCGGATCCTCGAGGTAGGCATGCAGCTGCCGCGCCACTTCTGCGGCCAGTGGCGTTCTGGCTTTCTGCTCGCGGCGTGGCTCGATGAACTCGATTTCCTCGACCCAGTCTTCGCCGTCGCAGCTGACGCCGAGGGAGAAGCCGGGGGCGGCAACGACAGCGTCGTAGGTTCTTTCGGTCATGGTGTCCTCCGTTCAGGGCAGGGTCGCAGTTCGATGAGGGTGTCGTCGGCGTTGTTCGCTGCGTCGCCCGTATTTTCGTTCATTCCGGGGATCAGGTCAGCCAAGGGTCGACACTGCAGTTCGCTGCAGAGTTCATAGCCGGCGACATAAGGAGAGTGCCGCAGCAGCAGCCCGCCCTGTGGCGGCAGCGTCGGCGTGTAATGCCAGGTGCCGTCACGCAATGTCGCCCCTGACGGGATTTCCATGCCGGCGCCGCTACCGCGGATGCGCGCCGCGACCAGTAGCAGTTGCTTGCCCTGAATCCGCCAGTCCTCTTCCCAGCGCGTTTTCTCGATCGAATGTGTCCATGCGAGCGTGAAGGCCGTCAGCGGCAGCGCGGCGAGCAGGCTGCCGCTGACGAGGCAGAGGCTCATGCGTTGCGCGAACGGTAGAGGTGCCAGGCAACGAAGAGGGTGCTCATCGCAAAACCGATTTCATCGGTGAGGGGAATGGCTGCCACCAGCATGAAGGCGGCCGCGGCCGCGAAGAGTCGCTCGAACAGGTTGAGTGGCGCACGCAGGTAACCGATCGCTGCGCCGCCCCACAGTGCAATGGCGATCACCGCCTTGGCGACGATGTAGGCGACGCCGAGCACGGTGATGTCGCCCTGCAGCATCAACTGCGGGTCGTAGACGGCCATGTACGGCACGACAAAGCCGGCAATGGCGATCTGGACCGCCTTTATCCCGATCTTCATCGCCGACTCCTTGGCGATCGAACTGGCGGCGAAGGCGGCAAGGGCTACCGGCGGCGTCAGGTCGGCCATGATGCCGAAGTAGAAGACGAACATGTGGCTGACGATCAGCGGCACACCCAGCTTCAGCAGTGCCGGTGCTGCGATCGAACTGGTGATGATGTAGTTCGGGATGGTAGGGATGCCCATGCCGAGCACCAGGCAGACCAGCATCGTCAGGAGCAGCGAGAGGAACAGGCTGTTCTCGCCGACCTTGAGGATATAGCCGGCGAAGGACGAGGCCGCGCCGGTCAGCGTCAGGATGCCGATGATGGTGCCGACGATGGCGCAGGCGACGCCGACGGGCAAGGCCTGCTTGGCCCCATCGACGAGGCTCTGCTGCATCGTGTGCAGCGTCTGTCGCCCGCCCTTGACCGAAAAGCACAGGGCGGCCAGTGCGGCGATCAGCGCGAGGATGACCATGATCCCGCCGAGCGTGAAGAGCGAGGCGACGATGCCCACTGCCAGCCAGAAGACGTAGCGGAACGCCGTTGACGACACGCGCGCGGCAATGGCGGCACCGAGGATCAGGATGGCCGTGAGCGCGAGGCCGACCATGCCCGAGAACATCGGCGTGAACCCGGAAAAGAGCATGGCGACGAGTGCGGCGAGCGGCAGGATCAGGTACCAGTTCTCCTTCAGCGCGCGCCACGGGTTCGGGCATTGCTCCTTCGGCAGGCCGACGAGGTTCTTGCGGCCGGCTTCCAGGTGCGTCATCCAGAAGGCGGTGACGTAGTAGAGGATGGCCGGGATGGCCGCCGCCTTGACGATCTCGGCGTAGGGCACGTTCAGGTTCTCGGCCATGATGAAGGCGACGGCGCCCATCACCGGTGGCATGATCTGGCCGCCCATCGACGAGGTCGCCTCGACGGCGCCGGCGAAGACGCCGGAGTAGCCGAAACGCTTCATCAGCGGAATCGTGAACTGGCCGGTGGTCAGTACGTTGGCGACACCGGAGCCGGAGATCGTGCCCATCAGCCCGGAGGAAAGCACAGCCACCTTGGCCGGGCCGCCCTTGGTATGGCCGACCAGGCCAAGGGCGAGGCTGTTGAACAGGTTGATCATCCCCGCGTGTTCGAGGAAAGCCCCGAACAGGATGAAAAGGAAGATGTACGTTGCCGAAACCAGCGTCGGGATGCCGTAGATGCCCTCGGTGCCGAAGGCGAGCTGGTCGACGATCTGTGTGAAGGCATAGCCACGATGGGCGAGCTCGCCCGGCAGGTACTGGCCGAAGAGGCCATAGGCGAGGAAAGTGAGGCAGACCAGCGGCAGTGCGAGGCCGAGGATGCGCCGCGCGGCCTCGAACAGCATCAGCACGACGATGCAGCCGACGACGATGTCGAGATCGGTCGGGTCACCAGCGCGCTGGATGAGGTCGCCCTCGAAGACCCATTGGTAACAGGACAGGGCAAAGGCCAGGGCGGCCAAGCCCCATTCCCACCCCGCCAGTCCGCCGTGGCGCGCGCCCTTCTTTGTCGCCGGATAGATCAGGAAGGTGAGCAGCAGCAGGAAGCCGACGTGCAGCGAGCGCGTGACCAGCGATGAGAAGGGGTGGAAGGCAGCAACGAAGAGCTGGAAGGTCGAGAAGCAGAGGGCGACGGCAACCACCGCCTTGAGCCCGACCCCCGAAAGGGGGCGGGTGTGGCCGTGTTCGCTGAACTCCTCCGCCGCGTCGGGCGACGGGGCGTGGCTCATGCCGTCAAGTCCCTTACTTCAGCAGGCCGGCTTCGCGGTAATACTTTTCGGCGCCCGGATGCAGCGGCACCGGTGAACCCTTGGCCGCGTGTTCCTTGCTGATGGCCTTGGCGGCGGCGTGGGCGGCAACCATCTGGTCGAGGTTGTCGAACATCGATTTGGTCATCGCGTAGACGGTCTCGTTCGATACGCCCTCGTGCGAGACCAGGAAGTTCTGCACGGCGACCGAGGGCACAGCCTCGTTCTGGTTCTCGTAGGTCTTCGCCGGGATGGTGCCCGACTGATAGGCGGCCTCACCGATCTTGGCGACCACATCCGCCGGAATCGGCACGATGACGATCTTCACCGCCGTGGCGAGGTCGCGCACGGCGGCGACGCCGAGGCCCGCCGAGATGAGCGTGGCATCGAGCTGGCGGTTTTTCATCAGTTCGACCGATTCGCCGAAGGGCAGGTATTCGACCTTGCCGAAATCCTTGTAGCTCATGCCGGCGCCGCGGAAGATGTCGCGCGCGTTCAGCTCGGTGCCGGATTTCGGGGCGCCGACCGAGACGCGCTTGCCCTTCAGGTCGGCGAGCGACTTGATGCCCGAGTCGGCGGCAGCGACGATCTGGATGTAGTTGGGATAGATGGCGGCGACGGTGCGCAGCTTCTTCAGCGGCATCTTGAAGCCGGCTTCCTCGTTGCCTTTCCAGGCCTCATTCAGCGAGTCGCCGAGCGTGAAGGCGATCTCGCCGCGTCCGGCCTGCAGCAGGTTCAGGTTCTCCGCGGAGGCCTTGGTCGCCTGGACCGAGGTCTTGGCGCCCGGCAGGGCCTTGCCGTAGATCTGCGACAGTGCGACGCCGAGCGGGTAATAGACGCCGCTGGTGCCGCCGGTCAGTACGTTGATGAATTCGGCGGCATGGCTGGCGGCGGCGCCGGCGGCCAGCGCAGCGGAAAGAATTAGCTGGCGAACGAGTCTGGATGCGTTGCGGGTCATGATGTCTCCTCCGGGTTGGGGTGGTGGAATTGCGGCCCGCTCGTGGCGGGCCGCTTATGGTTTCCGGATTATTGTCGGCTTACTGGGCTTTGCCAAGCAGGGCCTGTTTCAGGTCGTTCTGGACCGGGTCTTCGCCAAGCCAGACGCGCAGGAGCGCGTTCGCGAAATCCTCGCCGGGGATGTCCTTGCCCTTCTGCTGACCGTTGATGGTCAGCACGGTGCCCTTCTCGGGGATGAGGTCGAAGACGATGCTCGACTTGGCCTTGATCTCGCCGAGTGCGTTCACGGTGTCGACGAGCTGTTTGACCCGCTCCTTCAGCGCCGCCTGCTCGGCGTCGCTCGCATTGTTGTTGATCCCCTTGCTGACCGCGCCGGCGAAGGTGTCGCCGTCGACATCCTTGATCAGGCTGATCGCGATGCGCTTCGGCCCCTTGGCTGCCAGCGCCGACTTCGCATCGGTAGCCTTGGCCGGCAGGTAGAGCGCCATCGCATAGCGCTTGCCGAATTTCGAGCGCACGCCGGCGCCATTGATGACGAGGTCGGCGTTGCCGAGCTTGAGCTTGTCGTCGAACTGGAAGCCTTCGAGATCGAGGGCCTGTGCGGAAGAAAAGGTCAATGCCGCCGCTGCGGCAAGAATGAGGCGTTTCATGCTGTCTCCTGATGTTGTACCGCCGATCATGCTGCCGGCGTTTCAGGAGTGTGCCACAGCCGCCATACGCTGGGGTAGGGGCGGTCGCCGTGGCAATGGCTCAGGTGTATCCCGGGCATACTTGCTCGCGAAGTGCCGCCATTTCGAGCAGGCGCACCCCAGAAGTGCTTCTTCGCGAAGCGCAGCTACTTAACTCAGGCGCCCCCCAGGAGTACTTGTTCGTGAAACGTTATCGTTTCACTCAGGCGCGTACGTTGCCGTTACCGAGCACGATCCATTTCTGGCTGGTCAGTCCTTCGAGTCCGACCGGGCCACGGGCGTGGATCTTGTCGGTGGAGATGCCGATCTCGGCACCGAGGCCGTACTCGAATCCGTCGGCAAAGCGGGTCGAAGCATTGATCATCACCGAAGCGGAATCGACCTCGCGCAGGAAGCGCATGGCGGCCGTGTAGTTTTCGCTGACGATGGCTTCCGTGTGGTGCGACGAGTATTCGTTGATGTGCGCGATCGCTTCGTCAAGGCCGGCGACGACCTTGACCGAGATGATCGGCGCCAGGAACTCGGTTCGGTAATCCTCGTCGGTCGCGGCCTGCGCTTCCTTCACAAGCGCCCGTGTTTCGGCACAACCGCGGATCTCGACGCCTTTCGCCAGGAGCATCGCTGCGATCGGCGGCAGCAGTTCGCTTGCGCGCGAACGCGCGACGAGCAGCGATTCGGCCGTGTTGCAGGTGCCGTAGCGTTGCGTCTTGGCGTTCTCGACGATCGCCATTGCCTTGGCCGCGTCGGCGGCATCGTCGAGATAGACGTGGCAGTTGCCGTCGAGATGCTGGATCATCGGCACGCGCGATTCGGCCAGCAGGCGCGAAATGAGCCCCTTGCCGCCACGCGGCACGATCACGTCGACGTACTCGCGCATGGTGATGAGGTGGCCGACGGCGGCGCGGTCGGTGGTGTCGATGACCTGGACGCATTCGCCGGGCAGGCCCGCGGCCTTGAGGCCTTCCTGGATCAGCGCGGCGATGGCCCGGTTGGAGCGGATGGCTTCCGAGCCGCCGCGCAGGATGGCGGCGTT
>JAKJEY010000049.1:13628-13899 GCA_022705165.1 Pseudomonadota bacterium | reverse complement strand
GATATCTCCGGAGAATTCTCATGACACAAGACAGCCTCCTGCTGCGCGAAGACCGCAGCGATGGTTCGACGCTCCTGACGCTCAACCGTCCGGCACAGTTCAATTCACTCTCGCTGGCCCTGCTGGCCGAGTTGCAGGCGGCGCTCGACGATATCGCCGGGGCTGCCGACCGGCGCCTGGTCATCATCGCCGGCGCCGGCAAGGCCTTCTGCGCTGGCCACGATCTGATGGAAATGCGGGCAAATACCGACAAATCCTTCATGCAGAAGCT
>JAKJEY010000049.1:0-13617 GCA_022705165.1 Pseudomonadota bacterium | reverse complement strand
GCCGCAGCCGTCGATCGCGCGGATCCATGGCGTCGCAACCGCGGCCGGCTGCCAGCTGGTGGCGGCCTGCGACCTGGCGGTTGCCGCCGACGTGGCACGTTTCGGCACTTCCGGCATCAATGTCGGCTTGTTCTGCACCTCGCCCGGCGTCGCGCTGTCGCGCAACGTCGGCCGCAAGGCAGCGATGGAGATGCTGCTTGCCGGCGGCCTGATCGACGCCCCGGCGGCGCTGCAGCGGGGGCTCGTCAATCGCGTCGTGCCAGCGGAAAAACTCGATGACGAGGTTGCGGCACTGGCAGGTTCCGTCCTCAACAAGTCGCCACTGGCCGTAGCGATGGGCAAGCGGGCCTTCTACGAACAACTCGAGATGGGTATTGATGCGGCCTACCAGTTGGCGGCCGAGACGATGGCCTGCAACATGATGACGGCCGATGCCGCAGAGGGCATCGACGCCTTCAGCGCGAAGCGTCCTCCGGTGTGGAAGAACTGCTGATCTCCGGATCAGTGTGTTCCGGCAGGCGCCACATCCAGGTGCCGACACTGATCGCGATCGTCGCCAGCAACAGTTGCAGCCAGAGGTATTCGCGCACCACGTAGATCGAAGCGCCGATCGAGAGGGTCATCATCGTGATGGCCACCTTCTTGGTTCTCGGCGCGATGCTTCGATACTGTTCCCAGTTGCGGATGGTCGGCCCGAAGGTCGGATGATTCAGCAGGCGCTGGTGAAATCGCTCCGAAGCCTTGGCGTAGCAGGCGGCAGCGAGCAGGATGAACGGGGTCGTCGGCAGGACCGGCAGGAAAGCGCCGGCGATGCCGAGGATCAATGCAATCGTTCCTGTCGTCCACAACAGCCAACGCACCGTCGGTGACGCGTGCAGGCGCGTCGATGACAGTTTTTCCGGGGATTCGGTGACGGGGGCGGGCTCTTGCATGGCCCGGATTCTACTACCGGCCAGTGATGCGTTCCGCGATCCAGCGCTTGAACTCGGTCACTTTCGGGTTGTTGCGGTCGTAGGCCATCAGGCTGTGGCCGAACACATAGGCAAAGACGAGGATGCTGCGGGCATGCGCCTCGTCGTCGGTGAGCCCGAGGGCGAGGAAGAGCTTGCGCGTACAGTCGAGGCGGTAGGCGTCGACTTCCTCGACGACGGCGCTGACGCGCGGGTCGTGGCGCGCCCAGTCGCGCACCGCGAGTTCGATCGAGATCCCCTTGCGGTTGCGCACGGCACTGTAGACGTCAATGACGTGGTGAATCTGCGCCAGCTCCTTGCCGGCAATGGCCGTCGTCTGCTTTTCGATGTCGCGCAGGCGGCCTTCCTTCCAGAGCTGCAGCACGGCATCAAGGAGATCCTGGCGGTCCTTGAAGTGCCAGTAGAAGCTGCCCTTGGTGACACCGAAGTTCTTTGCCAGAACCTCGACGCGCAGGCCCGCAATTCCATGCTCCGCGAGCACGTCGATGGCGCCTTCGATCCAGTCGTTGCGGTCGAGCTGTGTGCGTGTCCTGCGTTCGGTTGCCATTGGTCGGAATTCGTTACGATTCGTTAGAGGATTTCACCCATACTACTGCTTGACTTCGATTTTTCCATACGGTACCGTACGCAAATTCCATACCGTAGGGTATGGCCTATTGTCTGACGCAGGTCGGGTAATGTCAAACGCACGGAAAGCGTCGTCGTCGGCAGACTTGCCCGGGCGTCGAAATGACATAATCGACATGGGCAGTTTTTGTAGCAAACCGGTCATTGCACCGCAGCCATTAACAGGAGAGTAGCCTTGAAAGTTCTCGTTCCCGTGAAGCGCGTGGTCGATTACAACGTCAAGGTGCGCGTCAAGAGCGACGGCACCGGCGTCGATATCGCCAACGTCAAGATGTCGATGAACCCGTTCGACGAAATCGCCGTCGAGGAGGCCGTCCGCCTCAAGGAAGCGGGTACCGCCACCGAGGTTGTCGCCGTTTCCGCCGGTGTTGCGGGTTGCCAGGAAACCCTGCGCACGGCGATGGCAATTGGCGCCGACCGCGGCATCCTGGTCGAGACCGATGCCGAACTTCAGCCGCTGGCCGTGGCCAAACTCCTGAAGGCGCTGGTCGACAAGGAACAGCCGAAGCTGGTCATCCTCGGCAAGCAGGCGATCGATGACGATGCCAACCAGACCGGCCAGATGCTGGCTGCGCTGCTCGGCTGGCCGCAGGCGACCTTCGCCTCGAAGGTGGCGATTGCCGGTGACAAGGCGACTGTGACCCGTGAAGTCGATGGTGGCCTGGAAACGCTCGAGATCTCGCTGCCGGCCATCGTCACGACCGACCTGCGCCTCAACGAACCGCGCTATGCGACGCTGCCGAACATCATGAAGGCCAAGAAGAAGCCGCTCGATACGGTGAAGCCGGATGCGCTGGGTGTCGACGTCGCCCCGCGCCTGAAGACGCTGAAGGTCGCCGAGCCGGCCAAGCGCCAGGCCGGCGTCAAGGTTGCGGATGTGGCCGACCTCGTCGCCAAACTCAAGAACGAAGCAAAGGTGATCTGATCATGGCCATCCTCGTCATTGCCGAACACGACAACGCCTCCCTCAAGTCCGCCACGCTGAACGCCGTCACGGCAGCCGCGAAGATCGGTGGCGATATCCACGTGCTGGTCGTCGGTGCCGGTTGCGGTGCCGCCGCGGAAGCCGCTGCCAAGATCGCCGGCGTCGCCAAGGTGAAGGTTGCCGATGCCGCCCATTACGCAGACCAGACGGCCGAGAACATCGCCGCATTGGTCGTTGCCAACGCCGCCGGCTACAGCCACATCGTCGCCCCGGCCACCACCGGCGGCAAGAACTTCCTGCCGCGCGTCGCCGCGCTCCTCGATGTGGCGCAGATTTCCGACATCGTCGGCGTCGAGTCCGCAGACAGCTTCGTCCGCCCGATCTACGCCGGCAACGTGCTGGCGACCGTGCAGTCGGCTGATGCCGTCAAGGTCATCACGGTCCGTACCACCGCCTTTGAACCGGCAGGCGAGGGCGGCAGCGCCACCGTCGAAGCCATCGGCGCCGCGGCCGATGCGGGCAACAGCAAGCTGGTCGGCCGCGAGCTGACCAAGTCGGCGCGTCCGGAACTCACTGCCGCCAAGATCATCGTTTCCGGTGGTCGTGGCATCGGCAACGGCGAGAACTACACCAAGCTACTCGAGCCGCTCGCCGACAAGCTCGGCGCTGCGCTGGGCGCCTCGCGTGCCGCAGTCGACGCCGGCTTCGTGCCGAACGATTACCAGGTCGGCCAGACCGGCAAGATCGTCGCACCGCAGCTCTACGTGGCGGTCGGCATCTCGGGTGCCATCCAGCACCTGGCCGGGATGAAGGATTCGAAGGTGATCGTCGCGATCAACAAGGATCCGGAAGCGCCGATCTTCCAGGTCGCCGACTACGGCCTCGTGGCCGACCTGTTCGAGGTCGTTCCGCAGCTGACCGCGGCGGTCTGAGCAGGGCGCTTCGCACGAAGCGCCGGGAGCCGGGATGAACCTGCCGGACGGACTGCTCGCTGACGAATGGACAGTGGCCGCCTGGCTGCTGTTCATCCCCGTCCTGCTGCTGTCGCTGCGCCGGGCGCCACTGCGGCGCCTCGCGGATGCCATCCAGGGCAACGTCTGGCTCGGCCTCATCGTCATGCTGACGCTACTCTGGAGCGTCAAGGCCGGCGTTCGCCCCGGCCTCTCGCTGCACCTTCTCGGGGCCTCCGTGTTAGTCCTTGCCTGCGGTCCGTGGCTGGCCTTCCTTGGCCTCTGCGCCGTGCTCGCCGGTGTCACCCTCAATGGCGATGGCGGCTGGCACGGTTATGCCCTCAACGCACTGCTGATGGCCGGCGTCGGGGTCTCCGTCGCGTATGCCGTGCAGCGTTTCGTCGAACGCTTCCTGCCGCCGCAGCTCTTCGTCTACATATTCGCCAATGGCTTCTTCGGCGGTGCGCTGGCGATTTCGGCCGTCGGTGCCGCCTCGTCCCTGCTGCTCGCCGCGACCGGCGTCTATCCGCTCGACTACGTGCTTGAAGAGTATCTTCCTTATGTACTCCTGCTCGGCTTCTCCGAGGCCTGGCTGTCGGGGATGGTCGTCACGCTGTTCGTCGTCTATCGGCCGGCGTGGATGTCCTCGTTCGAGGATGCGCGCTACCTGCGCGATTGAGCCCGCCGATGCATTACGCCTTGCCGACCCCGCGCTGTAGCATCAGGAAACTGCTGCTGTCTGGCCTGCTGCTGCCGTCGCTGCTCTGGGCCGGAGAAGGCGTACCGCCGCCGGTCCTGGCCAGCGGCGAGTGGGTTGCCGTGGCCGGCGAGTCGCCGGCCTCCCTGGCACGACTGCTTTTCCCGTCGCAGCCGGCTACGCAACAACGCTTCATCACGGCCCTGGCGGCCGAGAACCCCACGCTCCCCATCGATGCTGGTGGCAGCACGCCGCTGGTGCCGGGGAGTGTGCTTAAGATGCCCGACTGGCGCCTGCTGGGGACCAGCGAACGGCGCGCTGCGCCGCCGACCCGGAAGGTCGTGGCCGATGCGCCATCACCCGCGCGGACGTCAGTCCTCTCCATCTCCGCCGCGCCGCCGCTGTCGTGGATGCGCCTTTCGATGACACTGTCGCCGGGTCCCGTGGCCGACGAGTTGACGCGAAAGTCGCTGCGCCTTGAATACCGCCTGCTCTCGCTGCTCAATGAGCAACTTGTCGCACTGGGCGGTGGGGACGTACGGGCGATCGAAAATGCTGCTGCCGCTGGCGTCGCCGGCGCCGGCGCCGAAACACCGACGCCGCCGCTGCGCCTGCAGCCGGATGTGGCGGCCACGCTCCCGACGCTTCCGCAACCGGTAGCGGAACCCTTACCCGCACCGGCACAGGTCGTTACGCCGCCAGCACCACCCGTCGTGCAAGTGCCGGCCCCACAAGCTGTCGTTGCACCAGCGCCTGCGCCGGCGGTCCTTGACGTGGCGCCGCCACCCAAGCATCTGCGCCCGGCGCCGCCGGAACCCGGTGGCGGCCACGACTGGCTGCCGTACTCCGTTGGCGGCGGGATTCTGCTGCTCGCCGTCGCCTACCTGCGCCACCGCCGCAGGCAGCAGCGTCCGGTCGAGGTGCCGCTGGAGCATGCTGAAACCGTCGTCATGGAACACCCGCTACCGTCAGCGTCGTCCGCGCGGCGTGACACGCCGGTGCTCAATGTCGTCGACGCGATTTCGTCGGCGCCGCAGGCGACTGTCATGATCCTGCCGACCGAACCGGACCCCGGCGACGTCAATCCGGTGCTGGAACTTGCCGAGATCATGCTTTCCTTCGGCCGCGTCCAGGGCGCCGCCGAAACGCTGCGCGAATACATCGAGGCCAATCCGCGGGAGGCACTGCAACCCTGGATCAAGCTGCTCGACATCTACCGCCAGGGCGACATGCCTGGCGAGTTTGCGGCAATGGCCGAGCGCCTCAACCAGCATTTCAACGTCGAGATCCAGCAGTGGGACGGTCGCCCGCCGCCGCCGAAGCGCGACAACGTCATCCGTGTATCGACGCTGGAAGCGCTGCCGCACGTCTGCGAGCGCATCGTCGCGCTCTGGGGAACGCCGGAGTGCAGCGATTACCTGCGCCAGTTGCTGCGCGACAACCGCGCCGGCGAGCGCGGCGGCTTCACGCTGCCCGTCGTGCAGGAAATCCTGCTGCTGATCGATCTCATGGCGGACCGCGAGGCGGCCGCCACGACCCATTAACCCGTGTAACCCGAGCAATCAAACCAAGCAACGCAACCACAAGGAGAACAGAAGATGAGTCAGTACATTGCACCGATCCGCGACATGCAGTTCGTGCTCAAGGAGCTGGCAGGGCTCGAGCAGGTCTCGCAGCTGCCGGGCTGCGAGGAAGCGACCCCGGATCTGGTCGATGCCGTCCTCGAAGAGGCGGCCAAGTTTGCCGAAGGCGTGCTCTCGCCGCTGAACGTGCCGGGCGACCAGGAAGGTGCCCGCTGGCACGACAAGCAGGTGACGATGCCGAAGGGCTTCAAGGAGGCCTACCAGCAGTTCGTCGAAAACGGCTGGTCGGCGCTGGCCTGCGAGCCGGAATTCGGTGGCCAGGGCCTGCCGAAGGTCGTGAATGCCTGCGTCACCGAAATGTGGAAATCCGCCAACCATGCCTTCTCGCTGTGCCCGCTGCTGACGACGGGCGCCATCGAGGCGCTGGTGCTGGCCGGCTCGGATGAACTGAAGTCGACCTATCTGGAAAAGATGGTGTCCGGCGTGTGGACCGGCACGATGAACCTGACCGAGCCGGGCGCCGGTTCCGACCTCGCCGCCGTACGTACCAAGGCCGAGCCGCAGGGCGACGGCACCTACAAGATCTTCGGCCAGAAGATCTTCATCACCTACGGTGAACACGACATGGCCGATAACATCGTCCATCTGGTGCTGGCCCGTACGCCGACCGCGCCGGAAGGCGTCAAGGGCATCTCGCTCTTCGTCGTGCCGAAGTTCATGGTCAACGCCGACGGTTCGCTCGGCGACCGCAACGATGCCTACTGCGTGTCGATCGAGCACAAGCTCGGCATCCACGCCAGCCCGACCGCCGTGATGGCCTATGGTGACCACGGTGGCGCGATCGGCTACCTCGTTGGCCAGGAAAACCGCGGCCTCGAGTACATGTTCATCATGATGAACGCCGCCCGCTATGGTGTCGGCCTCGAAGGCGTCGCTGACGGCGAGCGTGCCTACCAGCGTGCCGTGACCTACGCCAAGGACCGCATCCAGGGCACCGACATCGGCGTCCGCGGCGGTGGCAAGGTCGCCATCATCAACCATCCGGACGTGCGCCGCATGCTGATGAGCATGCGTTCGCAGGTGGAAGCGACGCGGGCGCTGGCCTATGTCGTCGGCGCCGCACACGATGCCGCCGTGCATCACGCGGACCCGGAAGTGAAGAAGCAGAACCAGGCCTTCGTCGACCTGATGATTCCCGTCGTCAAGGGCTGGAGCACCGAAGTCGGCGTCGAGGTTGCCACGACCGGCGTGCAGGTCCATGGCGGCATGGGCTTCATCGAGGAAACTGGCGCCGCCCAACACCTGCGCGACGTGCGCATCTCGACCATCTACGAGGGCACGACCGGCATCCAGGCGAATGACCTGATCGGCCGCAAGATGGCGCGCGAAGGCGGTGCCACGATCAAGGCCGTGATCGCCATGATGCGCCAGCTCGATGCCGAACTGGCGAAGCAACCGGGCCAACACTTCGTCGCGATCCGCGCCCGCTTCACGGCCGGCATCGACGAACTCGAAAAGGCTGCGACCTGGATCGTCGAGAACTACGCCAAGGACGTGCGTGCCACTTCGGTCGGCGCCGTGCCCTTCCTGTGGCTGTTCGGCATCGTTGCCGGCGGCTGGCAGATGGCGCGCGCAGCCCTGGTTGCCCAGGCCAAGATCGACGGCGGTGACGCCGATCCGTTCTACCCGGCCAAGATCATCACGGCACGCTTCTTCGCCGACCACCAGATGAGCCGTGCCGCCGGCCTCGCCAGCACGGTGATGAACGGCGCTGCCGGTGCGCTGGCACTGGAAGAGTCGATGTTCTGACGCAGGCAGCTTACTACCTGAACGAAGCCCCGGTCTTTGACCGGGGCTTTTTTTCGTCTGCAGTTTCGCGTGCGAGGCAAGCCGACGGTTCGGCTGCTAGAATGAATCTGTCATCCTTCGCGCCAATGGTCAGACTATGGAAAGCGACCTTCCCGACCCGTCGAACCGACTTCCGGATCCGGCCCGCAGGCGGGCGTTGGCGGGGCTGTCCGCGCTGTCCTTGTCACCATGGTTGGCGGCCGACGCGCTGGCGGAGACATCCATCCATGCACTGCCGCGTCTGGCGTTGGTGGTCGGCAACTGTGCGTATGCCGATTCGCCGCTGCAGAACCCGATCAACGATGCCAATGCGATTGCTCTCGAACTCCGGCAATCCGGCTTTGCCGTCGAGCTGCAGACGGATGCGTCGCGCGAGGCGATGCAGAAGGCGATTACCGCTTTCTGTGCCCAGCTGGCCAAGCAGAAAGCGGTTGGCCTCTTTTACTTTGCCGGGCATGGCCTCCAGCTCGACTGGAGGAATTACCTGGTCCCCGTGGATGCTCGACTCGTTTCGGCTGCCGATGTCACGCGCAGTACGGTCGACCTGAGTTCGCTCTTTGGCGGCCTTTCCCGGGCCGGCAATCCGATGAATATCGTCGTTCTCGACGCCTGCCGCGACAATCCTTTCGGGTCGGCTCACAAGACCGGCAGAGGGCTCAGCCAGATGGATGCGCCCGCCGGTACCTTCCTCGCCTATGCGACTGCCCCGGGCAACGTTGCTGCTGATGGCAGCGGGAAGCACGGGCTTTATACCGAAAACATCCTCCGCGAGATGCGTGCGCCAGATGCGAAGATCGAAGACGTCTTCAAGCGCGTCCGCCTGTCGGTGCGCCGAAGCTCGGCGGGACAACAGATTCCGTGGGAGAGCACCTCCCTCGAGGAGGACTTCTATTTCAAGCCGCCGGCAAACCTCAGGAAGCGCTCGGAAGACGAACTGCTCAAGCTGTTCGAGGATGAGCAAAAACTCTGGAAACCTGCTGAAGATGCAAGCGATCCCGGGCCGGTACTGGCCTACCTGGAGCGTTACCCGAGCGGGCATTTCGCCGAGTTTGCCCAAGCGAAACTCGATCGCATGCTCGCACGGCAGGGCGAGAAGCGGATCCGCCTGGCGGATGCCACGCATAACCCGTTCACGAAGGGAACGCGGGCGATCGGGGAGTTCCGGGTCGGTGATCTCTACGAATACCGCATCGTCGATCTGCTGACCCAGATGCAGACGGCGCAGTACAAGCAGCGCGTGACAACGGTCTCCGAGAATGAAGTCCTCTTCAACAACGGCCAGGTCATCACCGATTACTTCGGCAATTTGCGCAAGAATGCGCGTGGATACCGCTGGAGCGGTGCGCAGCTTTTCGTTGGTGAATACAGCGTCGGCAAGCGCTGGAGTGCCCGCTACTCCCTCTATTTCCCCGATGGGAAGGAAGACGTGATCGAGCGCGAGTGCCGTGTGGTTGGCGTGGAGTCGGTGACGGTCGGTGCCGGCACGTTCGAGTGTTTCCGCATCGAGTCGGCCGGTTGGATCATGCAGCGTGGCATTGCGCTCGAATCTGTGTACTGGGTCTGTCCCGACAGGGTGAACCGCTTTGTCGTGTTCGAGCACCGCGAAAAGAATCGCTTCGGCAAGTTCATCAAGACCGACCGGACGGAACTGCTGAGCTTCACGCCGTCAGCGGCGACCGGCCAATAATTCCGCAGCATGCCTCGGCCAGGATGCGCCCAAGCACAAGAACGGTCAGCCGTTTATAACCCGTGCAGCTGTCGTCGCAAGGTGATTCAACATCGCCTGCACCGCCTCGGCTTCGGCCGCGAGTTGCACGCGCTCGTCCCCGGCGATCATGCCGTGGTTGAGTTGTCCTGCGAGCCTGGCCAGCTCAGTCAGCCCGAAGGTTGCGGCGACCCCCTTCAGCGTATGGGCAATGCGGCTAGCCTCCTGCGCAGCGTCTTCGGTCTCACGATCGAGCAGCGCGAGAATCAGGCTGCCGTCCTCGCCATGCTCCGCGAACAGTTGTTTAAGGAGCCTGATATAGCGTTCCGGCTTGTATTGCGCGAGCGTTACTTCGGTAATGCCGGCAAAGCCATGCTCTGCCGACAGTCGGGCGATGGCATCGACCGAAGCGTCACTGACGGGTGCGTCTGCCGCTGCCTCTGTCTCTGGTAGCGGAAGTGTTTCCTCCGGCGTCGTCGGTAGCTCCCCGGCAACGGGCACGGTTTCCGGCAGCCAGCGGTCGAGTGCCGCAAACAGGACGGGCGCCTCGATCGGCTTGGCCAGGTAATCGTTCATGCCGGCCTGCAGGCACTGGGCGCGATCTTCGGCGTAGGCGTTGGCCGTCATCGCAATGATGGGAAGGTGGGCGCAGCCGGGGAGGGCGCGGATCTCCCGCGTTGCGGAGAGTCCGTCCATGATCGGCATCTGCAGATCCATCAGCACCAGATCGAAGGTTTCGTCGCGCACACGCTCGACGGCGATGCGACCGTTCTCGGCGATGCTCGCATCGAGACCGGCCTCGTCCAGCAGGTCGAGCGCGACCTCCTGATTGATCGGCGTATCCTCGACCAGCAGGATGCGGGCACCGGAATGGCGGCTGCGGACCTGTGCAGCGGTCGTCTTCTCCGCACTGCGCTCGATCTCTGCGAGTGCAGCGGTGCTGATCGGCAGGGTCAGCTCGAACCAGAAATCGCTGCCCGCGCCCGGCTCACTGCGAACCTGGATCTGGCCACCCATGAGCTCCACGAGGCGTCGGCTGATCGACAGGCCAAGGCCGGTTCCACCATAGCGTCGCGTCGTCGAACTCTCGGCCTGTTCGAAGTCGCGGAACAGGCGTGAGCACTGCTCCGCCGTCATGCCGATGCCGGTGTCGCTGATCCGGAAACGAAGCGTTGCGGTCCCTGGTCCGCCGGTGATGACGGAAATCCAGAGGGTGACATTGCCGGATTCGGTGAATTTCACCGAGTTGCTGGCGAGGTTGAGCAGTACCTGCGACAGGCGCATGGCATCGCCGACGACGACCTGCGGCAGGCGTTCGTCGGTCAGCACGCGAAAATCGAGCCCCTTGTGGGCAGCGTTGTCGCGAACCAGGTCGCTGACCCGGTCGATCAACTGACGGAACGAGAAGGGCCGGTGTTCCAGTGTCAGTTTGCCCGCCTCGATCTTCGATATGTCGAGAATGTCGGAAAGGATCATCAGCAGGTGATGTGCGGCGCCATCCACGCGTGCGAGTCGCTCGCGCTGTCCCTGATCGCTGCTGTCGCGCTGGAGTTGATGGGTGATGCCGATGATCGCGTTGAGCGGTGTCCGGATCTCGTGGCTCATGTTGGCGATGAAGGCGCTCTTCGCGCGCGTCGCCTGCTCGGCCGTTTGCCGGGCCCTTTCAAGATTGCGCTCGGTTTCCTTGCGTGCCGTCACATCGCGCCAGACGCCCGCCCGCAAGGGCCTCCCGCCAACGGCTACCGCACGGCCGAAGGACTCGACGTCGATACGCTGGCCGTCGGCACGCACCACCGTCAGCTCGTACTTGTGCGTACCGGCAGCAGCGATGTATTCCTGCACTGTCGGCCTTGCTTCCGGTGGTACCAGCAGGACGAGGAAATCGCGGCCGATCAGTTCGTGCTTGACGTAGCCAGTCAGTCGGCAGAAAGCATTGGTGACATCGATGATGATCCCGTTCTCGTGGATGAAGATGCCTTCTTCGGTCAGTTCGAGCAGACGTGAGAAGCGCAGTTCGCTTTCCTCCAGGCGTTGAGTGCGCTCGCGAACGCGCTGCTCGAGTTCCTCGCGGTAGCCTGCCAGTTCGACTTCGGTACGCTTGCGGGCATCGATGTCGCGGATAATCGCCTGGATCATCCGCTTGCCGCTGATGGTGACTGGTGTCAGGCGGAGATTGGCGAAGAACTCGCTTCCGTCGTAACGCCGGAGCAGCAGTTCCAGCGCTGCCGAGCGCGTGTCGAGCGCCCTGTTTTCCGCTGCATGAAGTGCCTCGCGCAGTTCCGGCGGGTTGTCGGTGGCCAGCAGATCATGCAGCCGCCGATCCTCGAAACAGTCGTCCGGGCAGCGAAACGTTGCGAGCGCTGCTGCGTTCCATTGCGAGAAGCGTCCATCCTCGATGAGGAAGATCGCATCGTTCGATGAATTGAAGATGGTGCGGAATTTTTCCTCGTTGCGGGCGAGTGCCTCGCTGTCCTGTTGCTTCTGGTGCTCGTAGAGCGATAGCAGCAGGATCAGTGCGACGATGTCGAGGATGCTGGTCAGTGTGCCGTAGATGCCCTTCGCGTACGGGGCCGGCAGCAGCTCGACGAGCACCATCGTGACCATGCAGACGATGCTCCAGCGTATGCCGATGCGGCGGCCCTTGAGGAAGAAGGCACAGGCCGTGATCAGCAGGAAGGGGCCGCTGCGGACCGCGTCGACGATCAGGATATAGACTGTTGTAAAGAGAACGAGGCAGAGGGTGAGGATCAGGGTTGCATAGGAATCGACCCTGGTTTTTTCCACCCGCCGCAGGGATAGCATCAGCACGAATACCGTGATGCCGAAGGCGATGTCGATGCTGCCGATGAAAGTCTGGCCGATGGCCAGTCGCCAGAGCCCGAACCCGGTCACCAGAATTCCGGTGACGAAAAAGACGGTATTGATGAAGCGGTGTTTGTAAGAAAGGGCGCGCTCGTCGTCGCCGAAATCGTGGCCGCTGTCGAAGAAGCGGGTCAGCCGCGCGCGCCAGCCGACCGCCGGTGGCTGGCCGGTCGGCGACAATGCTTCCGTGGCTGGCGGTTCCGTCATCCGATGGCACACTCCGCAAGGGTTGGCCGAGAAGGCAGAGAAAGCGGCAATGAACGATTCTGGAACGACGCTTCAGGTGATTTTTCGCCGCGAATCAATAATCTAGCATGAATGAAGCGGTTTCATGGCAGGGCGAAGTGTTACCGGTGACGGAATTCCGCGCCTACTGCGCTGCAGCAGTAGAGTGCAGGCAAATCCGTTAGAATCGAATGCATCAGTCAGCCCATTCAGCCATTCAACTCTCGGCCTTGCCGAATCGGGGGAGCAACCGTCATGAGTGCCGCCAGCCAAGCCATCGTCGATCTGCTAGCGCCGCACGTCGAGCGGATCTCTCCGGACGACCTGAGCTTCGCCACCAGTGCGGACGCCAGTCTGCGCGTGATGAAGGCCGTGGATAACCCGGACGTCGCCCTGGATGACGTCGCACGGATCGTCACTGCCGAGCCGCTGCTTTCGGCCAAGGTCGTGCGCATGGCCAATTCGGTGGCGCTGAATCCGTCCGGGCGGGCGATCACGGACGTGAAGCAGGCGGTGATGCGTGTCGGACTGGCACCCATCCGCTCTCTGGCGATGGCGCTGACGCTCGACCAGGTCCGGCACTCGCAGCGCATGGCGCCGTGCCGGCAGCTCGTCAATCGGCTCTGGGAGCGCTGCGTCCATGTAGCAGCCCTGGCGTATGTCGTTGGCCGCCGCCTGTCGTCCTTGCCGGCAGATGAGGCCATGCTGGCCGGGATCGTGCACGACCTCGGCCGCTTCTACCTGCTGGGCGTCGCTGCCGAGCATCATCCGGAACTGCTCAAGGACCAGGCCACCCTGGTCGTCGCGCTCGACGAACTCGACCGGACCGCCGGCCGTCGGCTCCTGGAAGCCTTGGGATTGCCGCCGACGATCGTCGATGCGGTTGCGCAGCGCGGCGTGTTCGGAGGCAGCATGCCGCCGCAATCGCTCTCGGACGTCCTTTTCCTCGCCTGCTGGCTGGCGCCATCGGCGAATCCGTTCGAGGATCCGGAGCTGCGGGAGACTGCCCGGGCGCAGGAGGGCGCTGCGCTTGGCCTTGATCGGCAGACGATCGCCGATTTCGTGACCGCCTCCGGCGACGAGATCTATTCGATCGCGCTGGCGCTCGAAGCCTGATCGCATCGGCCACCCATGAAAAACGCCGCCCGCAGGCGGCGTTCTGTTTTGCAGCCGGAAAAGGCTACATGTTCGGGTAGGTCGGCCCTTCGCCGCCCTGCGGCACCA
>JAKJEY010000048.1:10772-14124 GCA_022705165.1 Pseudomonadota bacterium | reverse complement strand
CACCGCTTCGAGCGCATCATGCTGAAGACGAAGACGGTCGCCGTCGACGCCAAGGAAGACGGCCTGTGGGTCAAGTTCGAAGGCGAAGGCGCACCGGCTGCCGAGGCCGTTCGCTACGACATGATCCTGCAGTCCGCCGGCCGCGCGCCGAACGGCAAGAAGATCGGTGCCGAGAAGGCGGGCGTCATCGTCACCGACCGCGGCTTCATCAACGTCGATGCGCAGATGCGCACCAACGTGCCGCACATCTTCGCCATCGGCGACGTCGTCGGCCAGCCGATGCTGGCGCACAAGGCAGTGCATGAAGCGCACGTCGCAGCGGAAGTCGCCGCCGGCCACAAGGCCGCCTTCGACGCCACCGTGATCCCGGGCGTTGCCTACACCCACCCCGAAGTGGCGTGGGTCGGCTACACCGAGGAGCAGGCGAAGAAGGAAGGCAGGAAGGTCGAGACCGCCAAGTTCCCGTGGGCCGCTTCCGGCCGCGCCATCGCCAACGGCGCCGACTACGGCTTCACCAAGCTGATCTTCGACGCCGAGACGCACCGCGTCATCGGTGGCGCCATCGTCGGGCCGTCTGCCGGCGACATGATCGGCGAGGTCTGCCTGGCCATCGAGATGGGTGCCGACGCAGTCGACATCGGCAAGACCATCCACCCGCACCCGACGCTGGGTGAGACGGTGGGCATGGCCGCCGAGGTGGCGCACGGCAGCTGCACGGATGTGCCGCCGGCGCGCAAGAAGTAACCCCCGAACGCAGGCGGGGATCCAGGAGGGCGCCGGTTGTACCGGCGCCCTCTTTTCTTTGTGTCCTGGCTTACGCAGCCGTAGAGAGGATGCTTGCCTCGAACTCGGCGACCGGCAGCGCCTTGCTGAAGAGAAACCCCTGCATCAGATCACAGTGGTGGACCTTGCCCAGGAAGAACCGCTGCGCATTCGTTTCGACGCCTTCGGCCACGATCGTCAGATGCAGATGCTTTGCCAGACTGATGATCGAGGCACAGAGCAAGGCGTCGGTATCGCGGTGCTCGATACCCGCAACGAAGGACTGGTCGATCTTCAATTGATCGAGCGGCAACCGGGTGAGGTAGGACAGGGATGAGAAACCCGTGCCGAAGTCGTCGAGAGAAAAATGCAGGCCGCGCGACTTCAGCCGCACCATCTTCGCCACAGCCTCCTCGGCGTCCGTCAGCAGCACGCTTTCCGTCAGTTCCAGTTTGAGCCGCTCTGCAGGAGCCCCGGTCGCATCGAGTATGGCCAGGACATCATCGACGAAATCCGCCTGATGAAACTGCTTTGCGCTGACATTCACGGCAACCGTCAGGGGTGCCAGCAGCGGATTCGACGACCATTGGGCCAGCTGCCGGCAGGCCGTTTCCAGAACCCAGCGACCGATCGGCAGGATCAGCCCGGTCTCCTCGGAAAACGGAATGAACTCGGCCGGCGACACCCATCCCCGCGTCGGATGCCGCCAGCGCAGCAGGGCCTCGGCACCGGCGATTTTCCCGTCCTGCAGCACCTGCGGCTGGTAATGCAGGACGAATTCCTGCGCTAGAAGGGCGGTCCGCAAATCGGCTTCGAGCGTGGCGCGTGCCGCCACCGTTGCCTGCATCGCCGGATCGAAAAAGCGATGCGTATTGCGGCCGGCGGCCTTCGCCTCGTACATCGCAAGTTCCGCCTGCTTGAGCAATTCGTCCGCCGAATGCGCCTGGCCGCCGTACAGGGTCACCCCGATGCTGCAACTCAGGTGTCGCGACTCGGCAGAAGGGGAGGTCAGCGCAGAAACGATGCGGCGTACTCTTTCGGCAACATCCTCCGCCTGGTCGGCCGCCCGCCCCTCCGTTTCTCCTAGGGCATCGACGAGGAGGACAAACTGATCCGCGCCGACGCGGGCGATCGTGTCGCTCTCGACCACGGACTGCCGCAGGCGCTTCGCGACCTCCCGCAACACCGAATCGCCCCAGCCCCGGCCATCGATCTCATTGAGCGTCCGGAAATGATCCAGATCGATGAACAGCAGGGCGCCGAAGTGGTGGCGATGCTCCGCTGCCGCACTCGCCTGCAGCAGCCGCTCCTGCAGCAGGGTTCGATTGGCCAGGCCCGTCAGGGTGTCGAAATACGACAGGTAGTCGAGCTGTTCCTGTGTCTTCCGCCGCTGTTCCACTTCCGTCTTGAGCTGCTCGTTCGCGGTCGCCAGTTCACTGGTCCGCTCAAGCACGCGTCGGTCGAGATCCTGGTTCGCGGCACGCAGCGCATCCTCCTGACGACCGAGGATGACGTGGGCCCGGCGAACAACCACCAGCTGAATGAGATACAGCGCACCAAGGACGGCGATCACGACGGCCCAAACCACCATGCGTAGCTGATCGATCCGCTGCTTGAAGCGCGTGACGTCCTGATAGGTTTCGATGACACCGACGATTTTTCCGCCTTCCGTGAGCGGCACATAACTCGAGATGACATCGAGATTCTCGACGACGCCCTCGAACGCATCGAACTGGTTTCGATGGGTCAGCTCGCTCGCCACGCCGCCAAGGACAGCCGCCTGATAACCGGCATTGCCGCGCTTGTCCTCGCCGATCTGCGACGCTTCCGTGGAAAACACGGTCAGGCCGTCGGTATCATAGACCTTGATCTTGACCGTGTCGGAATCATGCATCAAGGCAACAACGCGATCCCGCAAGCCGCCCGATTCGCCGAGTTCGCGCAGGGCCGGAACACTGAGACTGCGGCCGGCCTTGATCAGCGGCGAAAACTCGGCCCACAGCGCGTTGTGAAAGATGCGCGTCATCGCGACGTTCCGATCCTCCGCCATCAACTGCAGTTCGTGCACTTCATGGCGGCGCAGAATTTCCCCCAAGGTGCCACCGACGATGACAACCAGCACGAAGGTCAGCCAGGAAAAATACCGGAGCAGATTGAATTGACGCATCTTTACAGGTTATCAAATGTCGGAGCGACTTTCCGTTCCGACCGGACGCCAGAATCCATCGTGACATGATCGAATCCACATCCCATTCTCCCGGCGGTGGCAATACGGGGCAGCTTCATTTTCGTTTACCTCCCCGCAACAACACGAGCAGGCCACGACTCCCGATACTAGATGCGCCCTGCCACCCGCAACATATCGAGATAGAGCATCTCTACGCGTTCTCTTGCCCACGGCGTCCGGCGGAGAAACTTCAGACTCGACGCGATGCTCGGGTCGTGGGTGAAGCAGCGGATATCGATCCGGTCACCCAAACCCTGCCAGCCATAGAAATCGACCAGTTCGTTCAACAGCTTTTCCAGCGTCACCCCATGCAGGGGATTGTTTTTCTGTGTATCGGTCATCGCGCCATTATCGTCGAGGCGG
>JAKJEY010000048.1:0-10737 GCA_022705165.1 Pseudomonadota bacterium | reverse complement strand
AGCTTCATCAACCTTTCACTCCCCGCCCCCGAAACTTGCCTCGCCCCGAACTTCCCGGTAGCGTCTTGGCTTCCCCAAGGTCTTGAACACAACGGAGCCTCCGATGCTGCAACCGAAGAAAATCGCCCTGGCCGGGCTGCTTGCCCTGAGCAGCCTTACCCTTCACGCCGCCGCCCCCGAGAAGACGGCCTCCGGCCTGATCTATGAATCGCTGAAGGACGGCACCGGCCCGCAGGCGACCCCGACCGCCACCGTACAGGTGCATTACCGGGGCACGCTCGCCGATGGCACCGAGTTCGACAGCTCGTACAAGCGTGGCCAGCCGGCGGCTTTCCCGCTCAACCGGGTGATCCCGTGCTGGACGGAAGGCGTGTCGAAGATGAAGGAAGGCGGCAAGGCGAAACTGACCTGTCCGCCGGAGATCGCCTATGGTGCGCGCGGTGCGGGTTCGGCCGTACCGCCGAACGCGACGCTGACCTTCGAGGTCGAGCTGATCAAGGTCATCCGCTGACGCGGAATGCCCATGAAGATCGCAGATCCTGCGCAAGGCGGGAACACCCCGCCGCTCAACGAAGTGCGGCTGATGCTCGACACGCTGCCCTTCGATGGCGCACGCGTGCTCGAACTGGGCTGCGGCCGCGCCGAGAAGACCCGTACGCTGGCAGAGACCGGCCGGCCGCAGGAAATCCTGGCGCTCGAGGTCGACCGGATCCAGCATGCGAAAAACCTGCAGATCACCGACCTGCCCAGCGTGCGCTTCGCGCATGGCGGTGCCGAGGCGATTCCGGCGCCGGACGCATCCGTCGACATCGTGATCATGTTCAAGTCGCTGCATCACGTACCGGTCGAGCACATGGATACGGCGCTCGCCGAGGTTGCCCGCGTACTGAAGCCGGGCGGACTGGCGTGGATTTCGGAACCGGTCTTCGCCGGCGATCTGAACGAGATCATGCGCCTCTTCCACGACGAGAAGACGGTGCGCGAGGCTGCCTTCGCGGCACTCTGCCGGGCAGTCGAACGGGGTCCGCTGTTACTGAAGGAGGAGCGCTTCTTCACCACGCGCAGCCAGTTCGACGATTTCGCGCAGTTCGACGCGCGCATGATCCGGGTGACGCACAGCAATCACGCGCTTTCACCTGCGCTCTACGCAGAAGTGCGGGAGAAGTTCGAGGCACACCTGACCCCGCAGGGCGTGACCTTCATCAACCCCCAGCGCGTCGACCTGCTGCAGAAACCCGCCTGACGGAAGCGCCTCAGCGCACGTAGCCCCAGCCCTTGAGACGCGAGTAGGCATACTGCGCCGCGTCGCCCTGCTGGCTCTGCCGCAGGTAGGCGTTGTATTGCTGTGCAGCCGCGCGGCGATTGCCGGCACCTTCGTACGACACCCCCTTGAGGAAGGCGATGCCGGGGTCGCCGGGCAGCACGCGATCGTATTCGTCGAGGCGCTGCAGCGCCATGCCGGGGTCACGCAGTTCGAGCGCCAGCACACCGGCGACCTTGTGCGCCTGCGCCTCCTGCGGGTAAAGCCTGCGTGCACTGTCGGCGTAATCGAGCGCCTGCCGGCTGCGCCCCGTGGCCTGCAGGCACTGCGCCATGCGTACATTGGCGGCGTAGTCCTGCGGCGTGCGCTTCACCGCCGAGTCGAACTTCGTCTCGGCATTGCGGTAGTCCTTCTTCGCCATCGCCGTCTCGCCCAACTTGAGATCGTCGATGGTCGGCTTGATCTGGCGCAGGCTGGCCGTGCTATCCATGAAGCGCTCGCGCTGCGGGTTACGTCCCTTCGTATTCGCGTAGCGCGTCTCCGCCATCTGCTGCGCGGTATCGCGCCGCTCGCGGCTCATCGGGTGCGTCGAAAACATCGTCTGCACGAGGCCCGGCGACTCCTTTTCCTGATCGACGAGCAGCTGCTGCAGGCGGACCATGCCGGTCGCCGGGTAGCCGCCGCGCACCATGTATTCCTGGCCCAGCGCATCGGCCTCGCGCTCGTCATCGCGCGAGTAGCCCGAAAGCAGCGCACTGGCACCAAGCTGGCTGCCCATGGCGATCACGGAGCCCCAGCTCGAATCGCGGACGGCGACGTTGAGCCCGACCACGGCCGCCTGCGCCAGCATCGAGCGGCCCTGCTGCTGGGCGACGTGACGGGCATTGACGTGGCCGAGTTCGTGGCCGAGCAGCGCCGCCAGTTCCGATTCATCGTCCAGCTCGACCATGATGCCGCGTGTCACCCCCATGGCGCCGCCGGGAAAGGTGTAGGCGTTCACGTAGTTGGCGTTGAGCGCGCGGTACGAATAAGGCATGTTCGGCCGGTGCACGGAGTCGTCGAGACGGCCGCCGACTTCCGAGACATAGCGGTTGAGCGCCGGATCCTGCACGGCGCCAAGGTCACGCGAGAACTGATGCGGCGAGACGCGGGCATCGACCGCCTTCTCGTCGGCCTCGCTCATGCCGACGAGGATCGAATCGCCGGACACCGGCGAGGTGGCACAGGCGGAGAGTGTCGAGGCGCAACCGGCGCCGATCAGCCAGAGCGCCTGGCGACGGGTGAGGCGGTTGCGTTCGAGGCTGCTGGCAAGCTGTTCGAAGAAGGGCATCGTGGTCCGGAATGTCGTCGATCGAGTCCGGAAATGTTACCGCAGGCGCGTCCCTTATTCGATTCCGGCGCTCCCGGCATGATGATTGTCGCCCCATGTCGCCCGGGCGATGGCGACAATCAGAGGAACTCAGGGGTGATCACCGTCCGCAGCACGGTCTGCTGCTCCCCTGCCCGCACGCGGTTGGTGAACCACCACAGTGCGCCTTTCTTGATCGTGCACGGCGCTTCCTGCCCCGCGAGCAGCAGCGATGCCAGATTGCCGAGGCCGGGCTGATGCCCGATCAGCATCACGGCACCGTGGGCAGTCGGCCAGCCGGAGGCTGCCACGAGATCCGGAACGCTGGCATCGGGGCCGATCTTTCGGCTGGTTTCGTAGGGCAGCGCCAGCGCTTCCGCGGTCTGCTGCGTGCGCACGGTCGGGCTGGCGATGATGTGCAGCTTCTTCGGCATGTGGGCATGCAGCCAGCGCGCCACCTGCCGTGCCTGTTTCTCGCCCCGCGCAGTCAGCGCCCGTTCGAAATCGACGAGGCCATCCTCGGCTTCGGCATGCCGCCACAGCAGCAGATCCATCGTGATATCTCCAGCGAAAGCCGACATGCTAGCCCCCTCGCGTTACAGGCAGATTGCAATGGGAGCAGTATAGCGGCGAGGATCAGATGCCGCCGATCGCCAGACGCTCCAGGCTGGCGGCGCGGTGCGTGCGCCGCAGTTCGCGGTAGAGCGACGCGAGGCGCTCGGCCATCGCCGCATCCGACCACTGGCGGGCGAATTCGCGCGCCTCGCGCTGCAGATGCCCCCAGACCGCGCGGTGGGCAAAAAAATGGGCGAGTGTCTGGCCGAAAGCGGTGACATCGTCCGACGGCACGAGGCAGCCTTTTCCTGCGCCGAGGATGTCCGTCGTACCCATCGCGGAAAGCGCGATCACCGGCACACCGGCGGCCATCGCCTCGAGCAGGACCAGCCCCTGCGTCTCCGTCCGCGAGGCGAAGACAAAGACGTCGGCAGCGGCATAGCAGTCCGGCAGCTCCCTGTGTCGATCGAGGTAGCCGAGGAAGCGGACGCTGCCGGCGAGCCCGGCCGACTCGACCTGTGCGCGCAGCGCCGGCAGGGCCGGCCCCTCACCGGTTACCAGCAGCAGCACATCGGGGGCCGAACGGAGCGCGACCTGCAGCGCGCGGATCAGGAAATCGATGTTCTTTTCGTGGGCGACACGCCCCACGTAGAGCGCCACAGGGCGCTCGGGGCGAATGCCATGGCGCGCCCGGAACGCCTCTCCGTCGCCGATACCGAAACGTGCCAGCGGAATGCCCGTCGGCAGCACATGCATCGGGGCAACGACACCGTATTCGGCCAGCCGGTCACGCATCGCCGTCGAAGGCACGACGATGCCGTCGAGCGCATTGCATTGGCGGCGAGAGAGCTGGCGCGCTGCCGCCCGCAGCAGCGTGGCGGGCAGCAGCGGTGCGTAGTGATGCAGGTATTCCTCGAACAGCGTGTGGTAGGTGGCGAGTACCGGCAACTCGGCGCGGCGGGCTGCGGCGAGGCCGGCGTAGTGCGCGACGAAAGGCGTCTGTATGTGGATCAGGTCACAGCCGGCAGCGGCTTCCGCAACCGCCCGGTGCATCGCCCGCCAGCGTACGAAGCGGTCTTCAGCGTCGCCAGGCACGGGGCGCCCCGGCACGCGCGTGACACCGGCGACCTGGGCTTCTCCACCATAGGCTGGCACCACCAGCCGGACATCGACGCCCTCCTCGGCAAGGCAGCCACGGAAGGTTTCGATCGACGTCGACACGCCGTTGATGCGGGGAAAGTAGACATCGGACACCATCAGGACGCGCATGCTTCCTCCTTTCGTTCTGGATGTTCATTGAGCGCGGCAGAGGCCGCCCAGTGCACGACCTCGAGGCGCCCGTCCAGGTGCTCGACGATGCCGGTACAGGAATCGACCCAGTCGCCGCAGTTGGCGTAGACAAGGCTGCCCACCTCACGCAGCGCGGCGCAGTGGATGTGACCGCAGATGACACCATCGAGCCCGCGCTGACGGGCCGCGTGGATGACCGACTCCTCGAAGTCGAGCACGAACTGCAGCGCCTTCTTGACCTTGCGTTTCGCGTAGCCGGCGAGCGACCAGTAGCCGGCGATGCCGAGTCGCCTGCGCACCCAGGAAATGAGCGTGTTGCAGCGGACCAGCCAGTCGTAGGCGACATCGCCGAGCAGCGCCACCCAGCGGTGATGGCGCGTCACCTGGTCGAACTCGTCGCCGTGGATGAGCAGGAAGCGGCGGCCGTCGGCAAGTTCGTGCGTGTGCTCGCCGGCCAGTTCGATGTCGCCGAAAGCCGCATCCAGGTAGCCGCGCAGCGCTTCGTCGTGGTTGCCGGGGATCAGCATCACGCGCTCGCCGTGACGGGCGCGGCGCAGCAGCTTCTGGACGACGGTATTCTGCGCCGGCGTCCAGTGGATGCTGCGGCTCATCGCCCAGAAGTCGACGATGTCCCCGATCAGGAAGACGTTTTCAGCAGGGTATTCGCGGAGGAATTCAAGAAGACGTTCCGCCTGGCACGCGCGGGTGCCGAGGTGGATGTCCGAGAGGAAGAGGGAACGGACCTGAGGCATGACGGAGATGCTCCGTCATGTACATCACAGGCCGATGACGCTTATGTTTCCCGATTGTTGCAGTGGCGGCGAATGATCCGGCACGCTCACCATTGCCGGGCAGGAGCGACCGGGCGCAATTCAGCCGCAGCTCGTCGTTTTCCGCATCGTCAGAAGTTCTGGTCGGGCGGCGCCGCACGCAGTATCAGCAGTGCCGCATCGAAATTGCAGCCGCGCAACTGCTGCGCAAGCATCCCGAAACGGCCCCCCGTTGCTGCGCGAATGACTGCCTCGTTCGCGTCGAAATAGCCGATGGCGGCCATGTCGCTCTGCTCGAGCAGGGCATCGAGGCCGGCCACGGTTTTTTGTATCAGGGCAGCGGGGACCGCCGGGGCCGGGCGGATCTCGGCCGCCGCCACAGGCAGGGCACTGCGAACCCGTGCGAAATGCTCGCGCAGCCCCGCCAGCATCTCCTGCAGTTGCTCGCCGTCGGGCGAAGGCCCCGCAGCCCGCAGCATCGCTTCCAGCGGCCCGACGATGTCGACGAGCGGTGTCAGGCCGAGCGCACTGGCGGCCCCCTTCAGGGAATGTGCCAGCCGGCAGGCGGCGGCGCGATCGCCATCCGCCAGCAGGCCCTCCAGGCGATCGGGATCTTCTTCACGCCCGTCGAGGAAGCGCTGGAGCAGCTCGAGATACTTGCCGCGCTTGCCGGCAAGCGAACGCAGCCCCTGGGCGACGTCGACACCGGCATCCGCCTGCAGGCGCGCCAGCGCGTCGTCGCATTCGTCCGAAATCGCCGCTTTCGGGTCGGCGGCGAGCGCGGCTGCAACCGGTGCTTCGCGAGTGGCTGCACCGCCCTGCGACAGGCGGCGCACGAGCGCCTCGTAGAGCAGATCCGGATCGACCGGTTTCGTCAGCACGTCATCCATGCCGGCGTCCAGGCAGGCCCTGCGATCTTCCGCGAAGGCATTGGCCGTCAACGCGATGATCGGTGTCGCCGCATTGGCGCCGCCCCGCCGAATCTCGCGGGTGGCTTCGGGGCCGTCCATCTCCGGCATCTGCATGTCCATCAGCACCAGCGCAAACTTTTCCGAGCGGCAGAACTCGACGGCTTCGCGCCCATTGCACGCAACGGCCACGCTCAGGCCGACGTCCACGAGCAGTTCCCGGACGACTTCGACGTTCACCTCGTTGTCTTCGGCAATGAGGATGCGGGCCCCCTGGAATCCGTTGCGCAGGCGGACGGGAGGCGACTCGTGATCGCCGGCACCCTGCCCCTGTGCCCGGGCCCCCTTGCCGCGCTGCAGCGGGACCTCGAACCAGAAGGTGCTGCCCCGGCCGGGATCGCTTTCCACGCCGACGCGCCCACCCATCAGCTCGACAAGGCGCTTCGTCAGCGCCAGGCCAAGGCCGGTGCCCCCGTATTTCCGCGAGGTCGACTTGTCCGCCTGCTCGAATGCCTGGAAGAGCCGGCGACATTGCTCGGGGCTCAAGCCGATCCCGCTGTCCCTGACTTCGAAGCGGACCTGCAGGTCGTCGCCACGCGCATCGATCAGCTGCGCGCAAATCGCGATGCTGCCGCGCTCGGTGAATTTGACGGCGTTGCCGACGAAATTGAGGGTGGCCTGGCGCAGCCGGGTTTCATCACCATGCAGCCACGCCGGCACGTCGCCGCGCTCGATCGAGAGCGCCAGGCCCTTGCCGTGTGCCGTATCGCGGACGATGTCGGCGACGCTATCGAGGATGGCGGCAAGCGGAAAGTCCCGTTCCTCCAGCAGCAGGCCGCCGGCCTCGATCTTGGAGAGATCAAGGATGTCGTTGATGAGGCCCAGCAGGTGCCGGCCGGCGACTTCCATCTTCTCGAGCCGGTGCAATTGCCGGGGCGGCGGATCGTCGCTGCGCATCAGGTGGTTGAGACCGAGGATGGCGTTGAGCGGCGTGCGGATCTCGTGCGACATGTTGGCGAGGAACGCGCTCTTGGCGCGGCTGGCGACCTCGGCCGCCTCCTTGGCCGCCACCAGCGCCTGCTGCGTCTCCCGCCGGGCGGAAATATCCGACTGGAAGACGATCAGGCGTTGCGCGCCCTCGCTCCTGCCTGACTGATAGTAGATCGAGATCTCCACGGGGATCAGCCGGCCGTCCCGCGTGCGCTGCTCCGATTCGAAGCGCAAGTGCCCCTTCTGCTTTAGGTCGGCGCAAATATCCTGGTAGGCGGGGACGGGGAAGTGCGGATCGATATCCCAGACGCAGAGCTTCAGATACTCGTCGACCGTATACCCCAGCATCGCAGCCGCATGCTGGTTGGCATAGGTGAGCTGGCCGGAATCGAAATCCACCCATGAAATCCCGATGCCGACTTCCTCCATCGCGAACTGGGTGTTCTGCAGCCGTTCATTGGTATCGCTCAGTTCTGCGGTGCGCTCGGCGATGCGAAGTTCCAGATTGGCGTTCAGCTGTCGCAGTGCGTCTTCCGCCTTGCGGCGGGCGGACACGTCGATGCCGGTGCCGACGAGCAGCGGCGTGCCACTGACGTCGACCAGGGAACCGGTGAAGAAGTAGGGATAGCTTGTCCCGTCCTTCGCGACCAGATCGGCTTCCGCCACCGACGCCCCGTACTCGAAGACCTCCGCCATCCGCTCCGCGAACAGGTCACGGTCGTCGCCATCGAACAGATCCAGCACCTTCATGCCGCGCAGTTCGTCTGCGGAGCGCCCGGTGATGCGCTCGAAATTGGAGTTCCAGAAGGTCATCGAGCCACTGGCATCGATCGCGTAGAAGACGCCCGGGATCGACTCCATCAGGGTCTCCCGCATGCGGCGCTCGTGCTCGAGCCCGGCTTCCGCCTCCTTGCGCTCGCTGATGTCCTGGAAGGTCCCGGCCAGGTAATCGCCGTCGGCATCCCTGACCCGCCCGATGCAGCGCAATTCACCCCAGAAGGATCGGCCACTGCGCGAGACCAGCCGGCACTCGCGCACGAAGCCCTCGTTGCCATTCCATGCCGCATCGAAGCGCCTGCGGAGGTCCGGCAGATCCTCCGGCGAGTAGTACTGCAGGCCGATCTCGAGATCGATCGCCTGCCCGACGGGATGCTCGACCAGTCGATAGATCTCGTCGGTCCACATCAGGTAGCCGCTCTCCGGATTGAGCTTCCAGCCGCCGACGCGCGCGATGCCCTGGGACTCGCGCAGGAAAAGCGCCGATTCGTCGAGTGCGTTGAGGACGAGGCGCCAGTCGGTCACGTCCTGAACGGTACCGATTGCACGCAGGGCGCAACCGGAGGCATCCCGCTCCATGACCGCACGATCATGAATCCAGCGGATCTCGCTGCCGACGAAGATGCGGTGCTCGACATCGTAGTCGGCCCCCTTCAGGGCCCGCTTCCAGGCGGCGATGACACCGGTGCGGTCATCCGGATGAGTCCGCTCGACGAAGTCGTCGAGCGTGAGTTTTTTCTCGCCGGCGGCAAGTCCGAAAATCCGGTAGGTCTCCTTCGATACGTCGAACGTCCCGGCGGCGATATCCAGCGCCCAGCTGCCGATGTGTGCCACGGACTGTGCCCGATCGAGCATCGCCTCGTTCTGGCGAAGCGCTTCCTCCTGCATACGGCTCTGCGTGATGTCGAAGGCGATGCCGAGAACGCCGATGAGTTGTCCGCCATCGTCGAAGACGGGTGTCTTGGTCGTATTGAGGAGGACACGCCGGCCATCCTCGGCATAGGTCACCCACTCCTCGTTGACGGTCGGACTGCCCGCGGCGGTAGCCAGTTGATCGTGGCCACGGAAGGAGTCGGCCAGTTCGCGCGGCATGAAGGCATAGTCGCTGCGACCGACGATCGCCGCCTCGGGATGCCCGAAGAAGCGCTCGAACTCGCTGTTGCAGGCGAGATAGATACCCTCCGGATCCTTGAACCAGACAAGCTGCGGAATGCTCCGGATGAGCGTCTTCAGCAAGACCCGTTCGCTCTCCCGTGCCTGTACCGCCTCCCGCGCCAGTCGCTCGCGCAGCGACCGGGAAAGCACGCGCCCCAGCCCGAGGACCCCCAGTATCAGGACGGCCAGCACACCCAGCACGACGGCGCTCTGTCGCCGCCACTCGGCGTCGATAACGGTCATCGGTGTCCCGACAAGGAGCGTGAATCCGTGACGCTCGCTCCGCCAGTAGGTGTAGAGGCGGCTGACGCCATCGGCGACGGAGTCGCCGCTTTCATAGACGCCTTCCCACGGATTATTGGAGAGTGCCGCCTCCAGGCCTTTGGAAAGGCTGGCATTGCCGATCGGAACGGGGGGGCTGTCATCGAAGGTGGCGCGCGCGACCAGGCGCATCTCGCGGTCACGCAGGGAAATGGCACTTCCCGGCGGCAACTTCAGTTTGTTGAAGCGCTCGACGATATCGTCGATGAACATCGAGCCATAGACCACGCCGGCGAACGATCCGTCGGGATTGGCGATCCGGCGCGCCATCAGCCAGATCCAGCGCTGCGAGATTTGGCCAACCAGCGGCTCGGCAATCACAAGCCCGAGATTGGGATCGTCACGCAGTTGCTTGAAATAGTCGCGATGGGCAAGACTGGCCCGCTGTTCCGGATCGACGCCCTTGCCGTAGACCGCCTCACCGGAAGCCGTTGTCGCGCGCAGCAGGTCAATAAACGGGAAGCGTTCCTGCTGCCGTCCCAGGAAGCGGGTAATCGCCGCCGGCCGGACGCGCGCTTCGGCAATCTGATGCGCAATCTCGTCCGCGGAAACCAGCAGGGTGGCGTCGATGCTTCCTACCATCTCGTCGACGGTCTGTCCTACCGACAGGGCGAGGCTGCGGGAAGACGAGACATGGCGTTCGCGCACCTCGCCTGCGAGGTAGCCGATGATCGTCAGCGCAACGACCGTCATCAGTAAGATGGTGACCACCACGGCCAGCCGCACGGAACGGAGGCTGTGCACGGCAGACTGGCCGGCGGAGCGGGCGTCCTGGTCCGGCCGGGATTCGGGCGTGCGGGGTCGAGACATCTAGGCGTCCTCCCCTGGGGCACGATCCGGCAGGGTGAAGAAGAACAGGCAGCCGCAGCCTTCACCCTCGGAACCGACACCGATCCTGCCGCCGTGGTGCTCGACAATTTTCCGGCAGAGCGCGAGGCCGATGCCCGTGCCCCGGTATCGGTCGCGCTGCCCGAAGACCCGGAACAGGCGCACCGCCTGCCCCTCCGCGAGGCCGATGCCGTTGTCGCGGACCTCGAAGCGATGGTGCCCGCCTTCCCTCTTCGCCGCGATGACGATCTGCGGCTTCCGGTCAGGCGCACGATTCTTCAGCGCATTGTCGATGATGTTCTGGAACACGCGCACCAGATCATCCTGCATGACCGTCACCAGCGGCCACTCGCCGAGCACCTGGACCTCGGCACCGGCAGCCTCGATCGCTGGCTGCATGATGCGCAGCGCGTCGACAAGCACCGAGCGGCTGTCGACCGGGCGCATCACTGCGGAACTCCTGCCGACACGGGTGTACTCGAGCAGTGCGACGAGCATCTCGTCCATCCTGCGTGCGCTGTCGACCGCCTGGTC
>JAKJEY010000047.1 GCA_022705165.1 Pseudomonadota bacterium | reverse complement strand
CCCGTCATTTCCCGATCTGCAGGGCTTCGGCCGGCGCGCGATGCAGGTTCCTGCTGCCGAGCTCGAGGCGATGCTGATCTACCAGATCGGTGCGCTGGCCGGCATCGCCCGCGCCGAGGGCGGCGCGCTGACGCACGTGAAGCCGCACGGGGCACTGAACAACATGGCCTGCGAGGATGCGGCGCTGGCGGCGACCGTCGCGCGCGCCGTCAAGGCCTTCGACCCGACCCTGATCCTGCTTGCGCCGGCGCTGTCGCAGCTGCAGCGGGCAGGTGAGGCAGCGGGCCTGGCGGTGGGTATCGAGGTCTTCGCCGATCGCGCCTATACCGATGAAGGCAATCTCGTGCCGCGTTCGAAGCCGGGGGCGGTGCTGCATGCCGCGGAGGATTGTGTGGCGCATGTACTGCGCTTCGTCGAGGCCGGTGGCATCGTCTGTGCCTCGGGCAAGGTGCTGAAGACGCCCTTCCACAGCATCTGCGTGCATGGCGACGGGCCGCAGGCCGTCGCCGCCGCGGCGGCGATCCGTGATGCGATGGGTGTGGCCGGCGTTGCCCTTGTCCCTCTGCCGCAAGCGATTGGGGGCTGATTCCTCCACGGAGCGCCCTTTCTTGCGTCAGCAATCATGAAAAAGGCTTGATTATCAAGACCAAGGCCCGCTATAATCGCGGGCTTGATTTTTTCCACCTTGCTCCACCGTTATCGCATGGCGGGGAGCTTTTGCCACAAGGAGTGTTCATGCGCCATTACGAAGTCTGTTTCATCGTCCATCCGGACCAGTCCGAGCAGGTCCCGGCGATGGTCGAGCGCTACAAGTCGCTCGTCACCTCGCGCAACGGGATCATCCACCGTCTTGAAGACTGGGGCCGTCGCCAGCTGGCTTACCCGCTGCAGAAGATCCACAAGGCGCACTATGTTCTGATGAACATCGAGTGCGACGGCGAGACCCTCGCCGAGCTCGAGCACGCGTTCAAGTTCAACGACGCCGTGCTGCGCCACCTGACCGTCAAGATGAAGGCTGCCATCACTTCCCCGTCGCCGATGATGAAGGAAGAGAAGTCGAAGTCGCTGATGGAAGGCAAGGCCGAAGCCGCTGCTGAAGCGCCGGCTGCCGCCTAAGGAACTGCCGGAGGTTTGCTGAACCGCGTCGAACTCACCGGCTGCCTGATCGAACGCCTCGCGCTGCGCTATACGCCGGCAGGGGTTCCGGTCACCGAGTGCCGAATCCGGCACGAATCGGAACAGGTGGAAGCGGGAACTCCCCGCATGGTCGAGTGCGAGATCCCGGCCAAGGGGCTGGGGGATGCGGCGAAGTGGCTGCAGGCGGCAACAACGGGAGCGCAGGTCAGGGTGACCGGCTTCCTCGCCGCAAAGACCCGCAACAGCAAGCAACTGGTACTGCACATCGAACATTTGGAATTTTTGGAAGGAAACTGAAATGGCACGATTCTTCAAGAAGAAGGATGACAAGAAGCCGAAGCGTGGTGGTGGCCTGTTCAAGCGCCGCAAGTTCTGCCGCTTCACTGCTGACAAGGTCGATTTCGTCGACTACAAGGACGTCGAAGTCCTGAAGGAATTCATCGTCGAGAACGGCAAGATCATGCCGGCCCGTCTGACCGGTACCAAGGCTCACTACCAGCGCCAGCTGTCGGTCGCCATCAAGCGCGCCCGCTTCATGGCCCTGCTGCCTTACACCGACAACCACCAGTAATCGAGGAACCAGACCATGCAAATCATTCTGATGGACAAGGTTGTCAACCTCGGTAACCTCGGCGATCTCGTCAAGGTCAAGGATGGCTACGCCCGCAACTTCCTGATCCCGCGCGGCATGGCCAAGCGCGCCACGCCGGCCGCCAAGGCCGAGTTCGAAGCGCGTCGCGCCGAGCTGGAAAAGCTGGCCGCCGAGAAGCTGGCTGCTGCCCAGGGCGTGGCCGAGAAGATGGCCGGTGTTGTCGTCGAGATCAGCCGCAAGGCCGGTGTCGATGGCCGCCTGTTCGGCTCGGTCACCAATGCCGACATCGCCGACGGCCTGAAGGCTCAGGGCTTCGACGTCGAGAAGTCGTCGGTGCGCATGCCGAACGGCCCGCTGAAGACCGTCAGCGAAACCACCATCGACGTTGCGCTGCACACCGACGTCGTTGCGCAGATCACCGTCAAGGTGACCGGCGAGCAGTAATCGCGCTCCTCGCCGCGTACGCGGCGACAGCACAAAAAAAGGCCCCGGATTTTCCGGGGCCTTTTTGCTTTTTGTTGCTCCCTTCCGGCGGAGCCGGCGGGCTCAGTCGTGGGCGTTCACGTCCCTGCTGCTACTGGCCGCGGTTTTCTTGACACCGGGCTTGCGTCCGCGCGCAGGCGGGGGCGTATAGCAAGAGGGGCGGCAACTGATGCCTTCGATCGCGACGCCATTGACGAACTGGGTTGCGTTGCAGCAAATCAGGTCGCCGGAGGAGGCCAGGTCGGCGACATGTGCGCGGACCTTTGCGAGCGGCACTTTCAGGGCTTCGGCGATGGCCAGGTCGAGGTGTGGCCCCTTGGCACGCAGAAACTCGAGGATGCTGGCATTGATCTGGTTGGGCATGGCGCGCTCCTTCATGGTCTTTCCTTGAACGACAAAACCCGGACCGAGGTCCGGGTGGTTTTCCCCCTGGCGTTAACCAGGGGTTCTACTGTACAGCTTGTTCAGGCTGCTTGCGACATCAGCTTCAGGGTCGCGGCGTTGGCGGCAGCGACATTGGCTTCGATCGTGGCCTTGGCCTGCTTCGCCTGACGGCTCATCGTCTCGTAAGCCGAATCGGCCTGGGCCAGTGCCGACTTGACGGCTGCGACGACGGTTTCCGAACCGGCCGGGGCGCTCTTCAGCGACTGCTCGACAGCGTTCGAGAAGGTCTTCTTGAGCTCGATGCTCTGGCCTTCGGCGATGTGGCCGAGGGCGTTGGTCGACTCGCTGGCGATCTCATAGACGCTGCGCGAGTAGGCGATGGCCTTTTCGACAGCCGGCTTGGCCAGTTGCTGTTGCAGCGACACGAAGCCCTGCACGTCCTTGACGGCGAGCAGCGCGGCAACGGCGGAAGCGCCATCCGCAACGAAGCTGCGGGCGGTGTTCAGGTTCAGGGCGGCAAGGCGCTCGGCCGTGGCCAGCGAGGTGTTGGCGACAGTCAGCAGCGACTCGATTGCGGCCTGGTTGACGGCGGCGAATTGGCCGAATTGTTCGTTGGCTTTAAACATGTTCAATCTCCTGGGCAATGGGGTGGTGCGTTGATCTGCAGCACATCTGTTGCAGACCCGCGGTTGTTGCAGTGCACAAATCGAATTTTAGTGACTTTAAAAAAATAGTCAAGCGGAATTTGTGCGACGCACAAAACTGATTTAAATGATTGCCTTGCGCCGCCTCCATCCTTCTGATCGGGGCTGCTCCGGCCGGCTGTGAGGTGTCGCTGGCATGGTCGTGCGTGTGGGCTCGTAGTATCGTCACGTCTACGAACAATATTCTTTCAAACGACGACGGAATCCATGAACGTTTCCACTTCCACGCGCGACACCGTCGCCACCATCCGCCTGCAGGGCCGTTTCGATTTTTCCGTGCACCGGGAATTCCGCGAGGCGGTCAAATCCGCCGTTTCCGCTTCGGCGGTCCGCGAAATCGAGATCGATCTCTCGGCAGTCAGCTATATGGACAGCTCCGCGCTCGGTATGTTGCTGCTCTCGCGTGAGAACGCGGCGACGGAGCGCAAGACCGTGGTTCTGGTACGGCCGGCAGAGAATGTCCGGCAGGTGCTGGAAGTCGCCAACTTCCACAAGCTGTTCACGATTCGCTAGCGCGACCTTCGCGGCGCGCTGCCGTACGCAGCGACCGCAGTTCGTTGCCGATCAGAGCCGCGAGGACGATCGAGCCACCGATCAGCGTCTCGGATGCGGGACGCTCGCCGGCGCCGAGCCATGCCCACGCGACGCCGAAGACGACTTCGAGCAATGCGAGCAGTGCGATTTCGGGCGCCGGCAGTTCGCGCGACAGGCGCACGACCAGCAGGCAGGGCACGGCCAGCTGAACGGCACCGAGCAGGGCCAGGAGTCCAATGTCGTGTGCCGAGGCCTGCAGCGGCAGTGCCAGCGGCAGTGCCAGCCCGGCCGACAGCACGGCACCGATCCAGACGGCGGGCAGCATGTCCGTGCGCCGGGTGGTCTCGCGGCGGCTCATGTGTTGCAGCACTGTCCAATTGACGGCGCTCGCCAGCGGGACGGCAAGCGCGACCAGTGTCCCCAGCGGGCTGGCGCCGTGCCGTGCCTCGTTGCCGAACATCCAGGCAATGCCGAGGCCGGCGGCGGCAATCGCCATCCAGGTGCGAGGTGGCAAGTGCTGGTGCAGGAAGCTGCGCGCGAACAGGGCGGTGACCAGCGGCGCGAGCGCCATCGTGATCAGTACGTTGGCGACGCTCGTGAGCGTCAGCGCAACCATGAAGGCCGTGAACATCACCGCCCAGCAGATGCCGGAAATCCAGACACTGCGTGGCCACTCCGGTAGCTGCCGCCACATGGCCGGGCCACGCATTGCGCTGAGCGCGAGGGTCAGTGTCAGGGCATTGAAGAAACTCCGCCAGAACGTTACCTCGAAGCTGCGCGCCGCTTCCAGATGGCGTGCCACGACACCGGCAATGCTCCACAGCAGGGTGACGACGATCATCAGGAAGACGGCGCGGGCGTGGCTCATTCGGGGGCGGCGTGTTGGTGCGGAAAGGGTGGTGACGTGTCAGCCCGCTCATTGGAACCGCGCGGACAATCAGTACGACAGGCGCGCATTCTACGGGATTATGGCGACCTAAGCCGCGCCGGCAGGCACGGCTTTCTGTTTTGATGGCGGGCGGGTAAACTCGCTCCTCCTCCGAGGTTAGGCACATGGCCCAATTCCAGAAAAAGCAGTCGCAGCCCCCTTCGATCGACCCCGCGATCGCGGCCTTGCGCATTCCGCCGCATTCGATCGAGGCCGAGCAGTCGGTGCTCGGCGGATTGCTGCTCGATACCGGCGCCTACGACAAGATCAGCGACGCGATCTCGGAAACCGATTTCTATCGCGACGAGCATCGCCGCATCTTCCGCGTCATCCAGCGCATGCAGGAGCGCGGCAAGCCGGCCGACGTGGTAACGGTCGCCGAGGCACTCGATGCCGCCGGCGAGACCGAGCATACCGGTGGGCTGGCCTACCTCGGCGAACTGGCGCAGAACACGCCATCGGCGGCCAATATCAAGCGCTACGCCGAGATCGTGCGCGAGCGTGCCGTGCTGCGCCAGCTGGTCACGGCCGGTGACGAGATTGCCGCCAGCGCGCTCAATCCACTCGGCCGTGAACCCAAGGTGCTGCTCGACGAGGCGGAGGCCAAGGTGTTCGCCATCGCCGAATCCGGTGCCCGCCACCAGACCGGCTTCCAGCACATCAACCCGCTGCTGACGCAGGTCGTCGAGCGCATCCAGGAACTGCACGACCGCGACAACCCGTCCGACATCACCGGCATCCCGTCCGGCTACCACGATCTCGACAAGATGACCTCGGGCCTGCAGGGCGGCGACCTGATCATCGTGGCCGGCCGTCCGTCGATGGGCAAGACCTCGCTGGCGCTGAACATGGCCGAATACGTGGCGATCGACTACGGTGCCCCGGTGGCCGTGTTCTCGATGGAAATGGGCGGCGCCCAGCTGGCGATGCGCATGCTCGCCTCGGTGGGGCGGCTCGACCAGCAGCGCGTGCGTACCGGCAAGCTCAATGACGACGAGTGGTCACGCCTTTCCTACGCGCTCGGCAAGATCCACGAGAAGGCGATCTACATCGACGAGACGCCGGCGCTGAACCCGATCGACCTGCGCGCGCGCGCGCGCCGCCTGCACCGCCAGTGCGGCAAGCTCGGCCTGATCGTCATCGACTACCTGCAGCTGATGTCCGGCAGCAGCCAGGGCGAGAACCGGGCGACCGAAATCTCGGAGATTTCGCGTTCGCTGAAAGGACTGGCCAAGGAGCTGGAATGTCCGGTAATCGCGCTGTCGCAGTTGAACCGCTCGCTCGAACAGCGCCCGAACAAGCGCCCGGTGATGTCCGACCTGCGTGAATCGGGCGCCATCGAGCAGGATGCCGACGTGATCCTGTTCATCTACCGCGACCAGGTCTACAACCCGGATTCGCCGGACAAGGGCACCGCAGAGATCATCATCGGAAAGCAGCGTAATGGTCCGCTGGGTACCGTCCGTCTTTCCTTCCTCGGCGAATACACACGCTTCGAGAATTTCGCCGCGCCCGGCAGCTACTGAGCGCCCTGTTCAGCCGACGCTGATGTCGCCGTCTACGACCCGCGTCGTGCGTGGCACGATGCTGATCACTTCCTCGCCGGCAATCGGCGTATCGACGCCCTCCCGTGCCCGGATGCTGATGGCGCCGAGATAGACATCGACGGACGGCTGCAACTGGCCGGTGCTGCTCAACACTTTTCCGGCAAGCTGGGGACACGCATGTTCGAGGGCGTGCAGCGCCTCGCCGACCGTATCGCCGCTGGCGGTGATTTCCTCGTGGCCTTCCGACCAGCGTCGCATCGGCGGCGGGATATGGATGGAAACGACGGGCGATTCGATCATGATCTTCTCCTTCCGGTGCCGGAACCTTCCCTGGCTGAGACTGCACCGGAGGTGACTTCGTTCCTGTCTGGCGCGGCCGGGCTGCGCCACGCTATGCTTGCCGGATGATCCAGCCGTAGCGGGCCTTCGACGATGCCAAACCGACTGATGAACTTTCTGCGCTGCGTGGCCCTGTTGCTGGTGGCCGGGGCGGCCGTCGCCCAGACGGCGGTAGCCGGTCGCATCGATGAAACACAGGGCGATGTCCGCCTCTACGACCCGGCGCAGAACATGCGTATCGCGAAGGTTGGCGAGGTCGTCAATGAAGGGGACAGCATCGTCACCGGCAGCGACGGTGAGGTCCATCTGGCGATGGCGGACGAAGGACAGATTGCGGTACGCCCGAATACTCGCCTCCGCATCGCCAAGTATCGGGCGGACGGCGGTTCCGGCGACACCAGCATCATCGCGCTGGTGCAGGGCGCCCTGCGCTCGGTAACCGGCTGGATCGGCAAGTACAACGCGAAGGGCTACGCCATCCGCACGCCGACCGCGACGATCGGCGTGCGCGGTACCGACCACGAAACCATGGTGCTGCCGACGGGCAGCCCGGATGGCGAGGCCGGTACCTACGACAAGGTCAATCACGGCGCCACACTGCTGTCGACGCAGCACGGAACAACCGAGGTGCGTCCGAATCAGGCCGCTTTCGTCTCGCTCAAGGACAAGGCGAAACCGCGGCTGCTTTCATCGGTGCCCGCCTTCTACCGCACGGCACGACTCGATCCTCGCTTCGATCGCCTGCACGAGAAGGTGCGCCAGGAACTGGATACGAAACGCACGCAGCGCATCGAGGCGATCAAGCAGCGCCAGCTCAAGCCGGACGAGGCGCGTCGCGGCAAGGCCGCCGACGAGCGGGCAACGCGCGAGGGCCTGAAGCGCGGCGACACGGAGCAGCGCGCGCAGCAGCAACAGCAGCGTCATGAGGCGGCCGAGCGCCGTCGCCAGGATCAGCAGCGTCAGTACGACGAGCGTCGCCAGCGGCTGGAGGAGCAGCGACCGGGGGAACTGCGGCGATCACCGCAGGGCAGGGCGCGCCAGCATGATGACCCCGCCGGCGGCAGCCATGGGGAAGGGCGCGGAAAGCATGGCGGCGGCCGCAATCAATGAGTGGCGACGGTGTCGTGGTGGCCGAAGTGCAGCCAGGCGCGCTCGTGGAAATAGTAGGCAACCGTGTTGCAGGCCGGCTCGATGAGGGCGAGGATGCTGCTGACGCCGATGTCGCCGGTCAGCAGGTAGGCGACACTGAAGGCGACGGTGAAGTGGCAGGCGGCGAAGGTGAGGGTCTTGGTCATGATCGGTCTCCCGTTGGTCCGATGTGCATGAACCGATTTTCGTTGGCCGCCCGGCAATACTCCAGTTGATTTATGAAAACGTTTCGATAGCTAATGGCTATTGAATCAACTGTCCGTGCGGCTGGCGCGGATGCTGACTGCGTAGCGTTCGGCGTCGGTGGTGTCGAGGACGCCGTCGGCGGTCTCCACGTACGGCGTCGCCAGGAACGGAATGGCGTTTCCCTTGCTGTCACGCGGGATGACTTCCAGCGCGGTGTTTAGTCCGATCCAGTTCATCTCCCAGAAGCCGAACTGCAGCTTCTTGAGCACGGCGAGCTTGCCGTCATCCGGCGAAAGCTTTTCTTCGAGTACTGCCTGCCGCAGGTCGGCCGGGTTGACCGGGATCCAGTCGTAACCGGGCGCATAGAACTCGGCGCGGCAATGGAAGGCGCGGTTCAGCTCGCCGGTGGCACCCAGGCTGGGGAAAATCTTCGAGTAATCGCAGCGTAGCCCGAAGACCGGGCGCGCGGGCAGGCCGACTGCCCGGCTGAGCGCGACGAAGAGAAGCGCGTGGCCGGCATTACGGCCGATGGCATTGGCCAGTTGCTGGGGCGTATCGATGCCACCGGCGGAGAGCGCTGGCGTTTCGGGGTCGCGCAGCGCACGCTCTGCCACCCAGTCGTAGATGGCCTTGCCCTGGGCAACCGGATCCTTGACCCGGCCGACGATGCGCTCGGCGATCTCGCGGGTCTTGTCGTTGAGCGGCATCAGTTCGGTGCTGCGCAGGTTGCGGCGCAGGATGTCGCCACGCTCCGGCGCACAATGCTTCTTCGTGACATCGAAGTGGCGGTCCTGCGTTTCCACCTTGCTCACCAGTTCGAGCTGCGGGGTGACACCTTCCCGCCATTCGGCGGTAAACACCTCCATTTCGGCGGCCGGATCGCGATAGATGCCGGCGCGCTCGAAATTGCCCTGCCAGGTATGTCCGAGCGCACGCTGCCAGGGCGTGTCCTTGAACATCGCGAGCGGTAGCCACAGGCGGGATATGCCGGCCGGTCGCTTGATCTCGATGCGCGTCGTCAGGTCGTAGGTGCGCCAGCGACTCGCTGGCTCATCCGGCAGGGATGCCGCGGCAACGCGGGTCTCGTTGGCTTGCGCCGGGGCGGCCGCAGGTTTGCCCGCGGTTGCCGGTTTCTTCGCCACCGGCTTGGCAGCGGGTTTCTTCTTGTTGTTGGCCGGTGCTGCGATGGCTTCGCTGCTGCCGAGTGCAGGCAGGGCGATGGCAGCAGCTGCGGCGATGAAGTCGCGTCGTTTCACGGAACCTCCACTGCAGAAGCGACAAAGCCGCGTCGGATGACACGGCTTCAACGGGCGCATTGTATCAGACGACGGCCGGCCCTAAACTGGACGGATGCCGACAAGGATGATCGCGATGAAACGTTTGCTGCCGGTGCTACTCATGCTGCTGGTGTCGGCGTGTGCGACGAACACCCGCATCACCAATTCGTGGCGGGACGCCGATTACACGGGGGAGCGTTTCCAGCGGGTGCTGGTGATGGGCTTCGGTGAGGATGGTGCCAACCGGCGCGTTTTCGAGGATCAGTTCGTTCGGACCCTGCAGGCGGCGGGTGTGACGGCGATTCCGAGTTATTCACTGGTTTCCGGGCTCTCGGAAAGCGACTTGCCGGCGGTCAAGGCGGCGGTCGCCCGTTCCGGCGCCGATGGCGTGCTGACGACGCGGCTCGTCGGCGTCGACAAACGGATCGCCGTCTATCCCTCGCAGCCGGTGATCTATCCCTATGTCGGCTACCGCCGCGGCTTCTACGGGTACTACTCCTCGGTGATGGTGGCACCGCCAAGCACCTACAACTACGAGATCGTGACCCTGGAAACCAACTTGTGGCAGGTGGTCGGCGAGCACCTGATCTGGTCGGGAACCACCGAGAGCTTTGCGCCGTCCGATGCCCGCGAGGCCTCGGCCACCTTTGCCGACGTGATCGTCAAGGCCCTGCGCGCGCAGGGCCTTCTCTGACGAAGGACTACAGCACTTCCGCTGCGTGGTCGGCGAGGCGAGAGCGCTCGCCTCGCTGCAGCGTGATGTGGCCGGAGTGGTCCCAGCCCTTGAAGCGGTCCACCACGTAGGTCAGGCCCGAGCTGCCCTCGGTCAGGTAGGGCGTGTCGATCTGCGCGATGTTGCCGAGGCAGACGACCTTGGTGCCGGGACCGGCACGGGTGATCAGCGTCTTCATCTGCTTCGGCGTCAGGTTCTGCGCCTCGTCGATGATCAGGTACTTGTTGAGGAAGGTCCTGCCGCGCATGAAGTTGAGCGACTTGACCTTGATGCGGCTGCGGATGAGATCCATCGTCGCTGCACGGCCCCAGTCGCCTGCACCTTCGTCGGTCTTGTTGAGCACATCGAGGTTGTCCTCCAGCGCGCCCATCCACGGGGTCATCTTCTCCTCCTCGGTGCCGGGCAGGAAGCCGATGTCCTCACCGACCGGAACGGTGACACGGGTCATGATGATTTCGGCGTAGAGCTTGGTTTCCAGCACCTGCGTCAGGCCCGCCGCCAGCGTCAGCAGGGTCTTGCCAGTGCCGGCCTGGCCGAGCAGGGTGATGAAGTCGACTTCCGGGTTCATCAGCAGGTTGAGCGCGAAGTTCTGCTCGCGGTTGCGCGCGGTGATGCCCCAGATGCTGTTCTTCGGATGCGTGTAGTCGGTCAGCGTCTCGAACTCGGCGGTCTTGCCTGCGACACTTTTCACGATCGCCGAGAAGTTCGGGTCGCCGTCGACGAAGAGGAATTCATTGACCAGCATCTGCGAGCTGAGCGGCCCCTTGACGCGATATTTGGTGCGGCTGTCCTGCTTCCAGGATTCCATGCCCTGGCCGTGCTTGTCCCAGAAGTCGGCCGGCAGTTCGCGCATGCCGGTGTAGAGCAGGTCGGTGTCCTCGAGCACCTTGTCGTTGAAGTAGTCCTGCGCCTCCAGCCCGAGCGCGCGGGCCTTGATGCGCATGTTGATGTCCTTCGAGACGAGGATTACCGGGCGCCGCGGGTGCTTTCGCTGCAGGTGGATGACGACGGCGAGGATCTGGTTGTCGTACTTCGAGGTCGGCAGCGCCGCCGGCAGATCGGCCGCGATGGCCTCGGTCTGCACGAAGAGGCGGCCGCTGGCGAGCTTCTTGGACGGGCCCTCGAGCGGGATGCCCGCCTCCATGCCGTTCTCGAAGCTGCAGACGATCTCGTCGAGCGAGCGGGTAGCCTGGCGCGCATTGCGCGAGATTTCCGACATGCCCTTCTTGTTGTTGTCCAGCTCCTCGAGCGTCATGATCGGCAGGTAGACGTCATGTTCCTCGAAGCGGTAAAGGCTGGTGGGATCGTGCATCAGCACGTTGGTGTCGAGTACGAAGATCTTCCGGTGGTCGTCGGACTTGGCTTGCGCTGCGGGTTTGCGGGCCATTTTGGGCTCTCCGTGGGCTGAGTCGGCAGTTTCAGAGGGTTTTCACGAAATCCAGGACTTCCTGGGCATGACCGGGGACCTTCACCCCTCGCCATTCCCGGCGCAGCACGCCATCGCGGTCGATGACGAAGGTGCTGCGTTCGACACCGCGGACCTCCTTTCCATACAGTTTCTTCATGCGGATGACGTCGAACTGCCGGCACAGCAGTTCTTCTGTGTCGGCCAGCAGCTCGAAGGGCAGCGACTGCTTCGCCTTGAAGTTTTCGTGCGAACGCAGCGAGTCGCGGGAAACACCGAGGACGCTGCAGCCGGCGGCGAGGAATTCCGCGTACAGATCGCGGAACTGCTGTGCCTCCGTGGTGCAGCCCGGGGTGCTGTCTTTTGGATAGAAGTAGAGAACGAACGGGGTGCCGCGCTGGGCGGAGAGGGTGAAGGTGTGACCGCCGGTGGCGGGCAGGGTGAAGTCGGCAACAGGCTTGTCGATCATCGATTCCTCCATTGATGCAGCGATTGTGGGGAGAAGCAATGCCAGGGTCAACCCGGTTGCGTTCGGCGCCTTTGGCCCTATACTGACGTGTACTGCATACGCTTTGACCACATTCCGTTTATGGCCGTTTCAGCGACAGGTTTCTCCGCCGGCAATGTCACTACCCTCTCGGGCGTCCAGGGTGACAGGGTGTCGGCCGCGCTGCGGCGCCCTGCCGAACGGCTGGCGCAGGAGGCGGAAAGCACGCGCGTCAGGTTGTCGGCGTTCGGGCAGGCACAGTCGGCGACGGCTGCGGTCCAGACGGCATCCCGCAACTTGCAGGATGCCCGCCAGGTGTCGTCGGCCGCCGACGCCAGAAAAGCGGCAGAAACCTTCACGCAGGCATTCAATGCTGAACGTGCTGCACTGGCAAGTGCCTCGGGCAACGGGTCCGCTGGTGCCGCTGCCGTGCCGGAAGGCGCGCGTGCCAGCATTGGTGCCAGTCAGCTGGAACGTGTCGTTGCCGACAATGCAACGGCATTCCGCGACGCCGGGATTCGCATCCAGCAGGATGGATCGCTGACGGTCGATGCCAAGGCCCTGGAAGCGGCCTATGCAACGAACCCGAGCGCAGTCACCCAGGCGCTCGGCGCCGTCGGGCGCGCCGCCGAGGCGACGGCTACCCGGCAACTCGGCAGCAATGGCAGCATCGGTGCTGCGGTCAATAACCTGACCAACCGCCTGCAGCAGATCGAAACCCGTCAGGACGATGCCCGAACCCGTGCCGATGCATCGCAGCGCGCTGTCGAAGCCTCGGCGCGTCGCTATGGTTTCGGTGCCGTCGGTGCCGGTGCCTATCTCGGCATCTTCGGCCTCTAGTTTTTCTCTCCGTTCGTGAATTTTGTCACCGCCGTATTTGTGCGGGCGGCGTACATTGGCTCCGTCAGTACAGCGGAGTGCGTCATGAACCGGAATCCGGGCAAGCATGGGATCAACGAACGGCGCAAGGTTGATGAGCGCCGTGACGTCGATCGCCGCCATGTCGATGCCGGGGCGCCGGAGCGTCGTGCTCTCGAGCGGCGCGTCAAGGATCTCGGACCACCGGAGCGACGGAAGCTGATCGACCGGCGTGATCTCGAGAAAGGCCCTCCGCCGGGGTGGAAGGACCGGCGACGCGAGGCCGAGCGAAGGATTCCCGAGGTCGGGGAAGCGCCCTACGGAGAATGGGCACGCCTGCGTGCCGAGAAATGCCTGACGGAGACAGTCTCCCTGGACCATGAAGCACTGAGCCGCGTCGTCGTCCGCGACTGATGGCTTGATTTCCGGGCACGCCCGGGCTGCAGGGTTCTGGTAGGATTCGACCTCGAATCCCGGCCTTCCCGCATGTCTTCCTCGTTCCTCGCCCTCGCTGACGTCTTTTCCCCGCAAGGCCCCCTGGCTGCCGGTATCACCGGCTATCGCCAGCGCTCGCAACAGCTTGAAATGGCCGAGCGCGTTGCCGCCGCCCTGAAGGACAATCGCGTGCTCGTCGCCGAGGCCGGCACCGGCACCGGCAAGACCTACGCCTACCTGGTGCCGGCGCTGCTTTCCGGCGGCAAGGTGATCGTTTCGACCGGGACCAAGACCCTGCAGGACCAGCTCTTCAACCGCGACCTGCCGACGGTGCGCGATGCGCTCAAGGCGCCGGTGAAGATCGCGCTCCTCAAGGGGCGCGCCAACTACGTCTGCCACTATCACCTCGATCGCGCCCAGAGCGACGGCCGTTTCCTGACCAAGGAGGATGCCGGCTACGCCCGCGCCATCGTCCGTTTCGCCAAGACGACGCAGTCGGGTGACAAGGGTGAGTGCAACGACGTACCGGAAAGCTCGCCGGTCTGGAGCATGGTGACCTCGACGCGCGAGAACTGCCTTGGCCAGGATTGCCCGAACCACAAGGAGTGCTTTGTACTGAATGCGCGGCGCGAGGCGCTCGATGCCGACCTGGTGGTCGTCAATCATCACCTTTTCTTCGCCGACGTGATGCTCAAGGACGAGGGCATGGCCGAGCTGCTGCCGGCCTGCAACGCCGTGATCTTCGACGAGGCGCACCAGTTGCCGGAAACCGCCAGCCTGTTCTTCGGCGACAGCGTGTCGACGGCGCAGGTCACTGATCTCGCGCGCGACACCAAGGTCGAGGCGCTGGCCTCGGCGCGCGACTGCCTCGATCTGCCACCGGCCTGCGCCAGCCTGGAGAAGGCGGCGAAGGATCTGCGCCTGACGCTGTCCGTCGATCCGGCGCGCTACACGCTGGCGCAACTGGAAGCGCGACCCGGCTTCGACAATCTGCTGGCCGGGCTGATCAACTATCTCGAGCATTTCGCTGCCGTCGTCGAGACGCAGGCGGAGCGTTCGGAAGGCCTGGAAAGCTGCTGGCAACGCAGCCTCGAACTGCTTGCCGGCTTCCGTCGCTGGCGTGCCGGCGATG
>JAKJEY010000046.1 GCA_022705165.1 Pseudomonadota bacterium | reverse complement strand
CCGGAGAAGATGGCGCCGGACCGACCACCTGGAAATCGAGATTGACTTCCTCAAGTGCGAACGGGATGTACTGGTTGGCTTCGGATTCGACCTGCATTTCGAGGTCTTCCTCACGCTGGCCAGCCGCGACGATAATCTTCTTGGTAATGACCGCGGCTGCCGGCAGGGCGATCGCCACATTGCGGGTCGACGTCGACATCCGCTTCCAGGCTTTCTTGACCGCTTCGGCGGCTGCCTCAAGGTTGACGATATTGCCGTCGGCAACAACATCCTTGGCAAGGACTTCGATCGTGTATCGCTCGACGCGATACCCCTCCTTGCCGCTGCCCGACAGCTCGACCAGCTTGACGGCGGAGGAACTGATGTCCACGCCAATCAAGGGACGCGCCTTCGTATTGAAGATCGAGAGATCAATCTGCAAGTCGTTGTCCTCGGCAAAAAAACGTTTTTAAATGAACACTTAGAAGCGTTATACAATAATCTACGTTAGATCCTAGCAACAAGCATAGGGCATGTAAAGCTATTTTTATGGCATTAATCGTGACGCGTATAATCCGCGCCACACTCTTTCTACCGACTCCCGGAACATCCACTTGTCCTCCCCGCTGCGCTGGATTCTTTATCCCTTCATTCTTCTCGCCGGTCTCCTGCTGATGGGCGTGGCCGTCATCGCCATCGTTCTCGTCCTGACCTATCCCAATCTCCCGACGCTGGAAGTCCTGACGGACTATCGACCGAAGATCCCGCTGCGCGTATACACCGCCGACGGACACCTGATCGGCGAATTCGGCGAAGAGCGCCGCAGCATCGTCCAGATCGAGGATGTCCCTCTGGTCATGAAGCAGGCCATCCTGGCCGCCGAGGACGAGCGCTTCTACCAGCACGGCGGCATCGACACGCTCGGCATGCTGCGCGCAGCGATCATGAACCTGACTTCCGGCGGCAAGAAGCAGGGGGCCAGCACGATTACGCAGCAGGTTGCCCGCAATTTCTTCCTTTCCAGCGAGAAGACCTATACGCGCAAGCTCTACGAGGTCCTGCTCTCGTTCAAGATCGAGCACAACCTGACAAAAGACCAGATTCTCGAGCTCTACGTCAATCAGATCTATCTCGGGCAGCGCGCCTACGGCTTTGCTGCCGCTGCCAGTATCTATTTCGGCAAACCGCTGAAAGACTTGACGGCCGCCGAGGCAGCGATGCTCGCCGGCCTGCCGAAAGCCCCCTCGGCGTTCAACCCGGTGGTCAATCCGAAGCGCGCCAAGCTGCGCCAGCAATATGTATTGCGCCGCATGAAGGAAATGGGCGCGCTCGACGAAAAGCAGCACGAAGCCGCCCTGAAGCAGACGCTGGTCGTCAAGCGCGAAACCAACGATTACGCGGTACACGCCGAGCACGTCGCCGAAATGGCCCGCCAGATGGCTGCAGACCGCTTCCCGGAGGACGTCTATTCGCGCGGCCTGCGCGTCTTCACGACGATCACCCGGGCTGACCAGGCGGCCGCCTATGCCGCCCTCCGCCGTGGCGTCTTCGACTACGACCGTCGCCACGGCTACCGCGGCGCCGAAAGCTACGTCGACCTTAAGGACGTCAAGTCCGACCAGGACGAGGCCCTCGACGAAATCCTCGCCGACATCTACGGCGGCGAGGACCTCTCCCCGGCCATCGTGCTCGCCGCCAGCCCCAAGGAGGTCAAGGCCTACCGAAAGGGCGGCGACCTGATCACCCTCTCCGGCGACGCGCTGAAGTTCGCGAACCGTATGCTCGACGAGAAGGCCCCGCCGAACAAGCGCATCCGCCGCGGCGCCGTGATCCGTGTCCAGAAGGACGACAAGGGCGCCTGGCAGATCGTGCAGATGCCGGAGGTCGAATCGGCCTTCGTCTCGATCGACCCGCAGACCGGCAGCATCCGCGCCCTCGTCGGCGGCTTCGACTTCAACAAGAACAAGTTCAATCACGTCTCGCAGGCATGGCGCCAGCCGGGGTCCAGCTTCAAGCCCTTCATCTACTCGGCGGCACTGGAAAAGGGATTCACCCCGACCACCATCGTCCTCGACGAACCGATCGTCTTCCCGGCCTCGGTCACCGGCTCGCAGGCCTGGGAACCGAAGAACTACGACGGCAAGTACGAGGGACCGATGCGCTTGCGCACCGCGCTGGCCAAGTCGAAGAACATGGTCTCGATCCGCGTACTGCAGTCCATCGGCACCCACTATGCCCAGGACTACGCCACCCGCTTCGGCTTCGAGGCAGAAAAACACCCTGCCTACCTGACCATGGCGCTCGGCGCCGGTTCGGTCACCCCGTGGCAGATGGTGACGGCCTATGCGACATTCGCCAACGGCGGTTACCGTATCCAGCCCTATGTCGTGCGCGACATCCGCGACGACAAGGACCAGATTCTCGCCCAGGCACAGCCAACCCCTGCCGGCATCGAGGAACTGCGCATCATCGACCCGCGCAACGCGTTCGTGATGGACAGCCTGCTACGCGACGTCACCATCTACGGCACGGCCGCCCGGGCGTCTGCCACGCTCAAGCGCAAGGATCTGGCCGGGAAGACGGGGACCACCAACGAACACGTCGACGCCTGGTTCTGCGGCTATCAACAGACCCTGACCGGCTGCGCCTGGATGGGCTTCGACCAGCCGAAGGACCTCGGCAAGGGCGAGACGGGCGGGGCGGCGGCCCTGCCGATCTGGATCAACTACATGGCCAAGGCGCTCAAGGATGTGCCCGAGTCCTTCCCGCCGGTGCCGGAGGGCATGGTCAGCAAGGAAGTCGTGGGCGCCAAGGGGCCGGCGAAGGAGTACTTCTACAAGGAGCACGCGCCGGAAGAGGTCCCCGAGCAGCAGGCCGGAGACGCCGACTCGAAGCCGGTCGACTAGGCGAGCGGCACCGGCTCGCCAGCCTGCTCGGCGGCCAGTCGTGACAACTTGGCGAGCAGGTCCTCGTCGTCGCGCGTATCGCGCCACGCGCTGCCATCGTAGCGGAAGTGAAAACCGCCCGCCCTGGCCGCGACCCATATCTCGCGGGCAATGGCGTGTTTATTGACGATGATCTTGCTGCCATCGGCAAATTCGATTTCGAGCACCCCGCCAGCGGCCAGCTCGAAATCGAGATCGGCCCCGCTGGCTTCCAGCGCATGCTCGATGCGGGCCAGCATTTTGTCCGCCAGTGCAGCAAATTCGGTCTCGTTCATCCGTGCTACCATCCCCATTTTTTAATGGCCGACCGATGCGTCCGATCATTCTTCAGGCCACGCTGCTGGCCGCCGTCGCACTGAGCGCCTGCGGCACGCGCGGCAACCTTACCCAGCTCCCCGGCCCTCATCAACCGCCGATTCTCGATCGTTGGGCGGGCAGCAAACCTGCGCCAGCCCAGGACAAACCAGCCGAAGCGCAAGGCGCCGGCGATCTTAACACGGCCCCTGACGCCCCCAAGTGATCATCAAGATGACGTCGAAAAATCCGCACTTCCCCAACACGAATGGCGCCCTGCATGTCGAGGGTGTCGCCCTCGCCGACATCGCAGCCCGCTTCGGCACCCCCTGCTACGTCTATTCGCGCGCGGCGCTGGAAGCCTCACTGGCAGAGTTCCAGCAGGAGATCGCCGGCACCGACGCGCTCGTCTGCTATGCGGTCAAGGCCAATTCCAACCTCGCCATCCTGAACCTCTTCGCCCGCTGCGGCGCCGGCTTCGACATCGTCTCCGGCGGCGAACTGCAGCGCGCACTGGCCGCAGGTGGCGACCCGAAGAAAATCGTCTTCTCCGGCGTCGGCAAGACGGCAGACGAGATGAAGCAGGCGCTCGCCGCCGGCATCCTCTGCTTCAACGTCGAATCGGCACCTGAGCTGGAGCGGTTGAACGAGGTCGCCGGCAGCGTCGGCCAGAAGGCGCCGATCAGCCTGCGCGTCAATCCGAACGTCGATGCCAAGACGCATCCGTACATTTCGACCGGCCTCAAGGAAAACAAGTTCGGCGTCGCCTACGAGGACGCGCTGGCCCTCTACCGCCGCGCCGCTGCGTTGCCGAACATCGAGGTTTCCGGCATCGACTGCCACATCGGCTCGCAGCTGCTCGACCCGTCGCCCTTCGCCGAAGCGCTCGACAAGGTCCTGCTGCTCGTCGACCAGCTCGACGCCGAAGGCATCCACCTGCACCACATCGATCTCGGCGGCGGCCTCGGCATCCGCTACAGCGACGAGGTGGCGCCCACGGTCGCCAGCTACCTGCAACCGCTCCTGAAGAAGCTTGCCGGCCGCAAGCTGAAGGTCGTGCTTGAACCCGGCCGCAGGCTCGTCGGCAATGCCGGCCTGCTGCTGACCAAGGTCGAATACCTGAAGCCCGGCGAAGTGAAGAATTTCGCCATCGTCGATGCCGCAATGAACGACCTCGCCCGCCCCGCGCTCTACGATGCCTGGCACGATATCCTGCCGGTGGCGCCGCGCACCGGCGAGGCAAAGGCCTGGGAAATCGTCGGGCCCGTCTGCGAATCCGGCGACTTCCTCGGCCACGACCGCCCGCTCGCCCTGCAGGCCGGCGACCTGCTGGCGATCATGTCCGCCGGCGCCTACGGCATGGCGATGAGCTCGAACTACAACACCCGCCCGCGCGCGGCCGAAGTCATGGTGGATGGCGATACGGCCCACCTCGTCCGCCGGCGTGAAACCGTCGAATCGATCTACGCACTGGAGCAGCCGCTGCCGTGAAGCAGGTATTGACGGTCATTGCCACCGCCATCGCCGTTTGCCTCGTCAGCGCCTGTGGTGACAAGGCGCCGGAGAAGAAACCCGGCCCGCCGCCGACGCTGATCACCGTCACGCAGGCGAAGGCCCAGCCGCTGGAAATCGTCGAGACGACGCTCGGCTCGCTGGAGGCCGTGCAGGATCCCCGCATCGCCGCCGAAGTTGCCGGGCGCATCGTGCGCTTTCCCGTCCGTGCCGGCGAAGCGGTGAAGAAGGGGCAGGTGCTCGCCGAGATCGACCCGGCCGACATCGCCCAGCAGCACAAGTCCGACCGCGCCGAAATCGCCCGCATCGAATCGCTGCTCGCGCAGCAGGAGCGCCTCGTCACCCGCCAGAACGAACTGGTACAGAAAAGCTTCATCTCGAAGAACGCGCTCGACGACGCGTCGGCCCAGCGCGATGCGCTCAAGAGCCAGCTCGAAGGCGCACGGGCACGTGCCGGGCTGTCGGCGAACGGCCTGCAGAAAACAAAAATTGCCGCCCCCTTCGACGGCATCATTGAAGAGCAGATCGCGTCGCAGGGTGACTACCTCAAGGTTGGCGACCCGGTCCTCCGCCTCGTGTCCAACACCCGTCTGCGCGCCCACCTGCCCTTCCCTGAAGCGGCTGCCCAGAAGCTGCAGCGCGGGCAGAAGGTCCGCCTCGTCAGCCCGCTGCTGCCCGGCAAGGCACTGGAAGGCGAAGTCGAGGACATCCGCCCGACCGTCACCGAATCCAGTCGTGCGATCGACGTCATCGCCCGCATCGAGAACACGGACGGCCAGCTCAAGGGCGGCGGCTCGGTCGATGCCGCAGTCGTCATCGGCGTCCGCGAAGCGGCGGTCATGGTCCCCGAGCAGTCGGTCGTGTTGCGCCCGGCCGGTCGTGTCGTCTACGCCATCGTCGATGGCAAGGCGGAGCAGCGGGTCGTGCAGACCGGCGGCAAGCAGGCCGGCCTGATCGAGATCGTCAGCGGCCTCAAGGCCGACGAGACGGTCGCCCTCGACGGTGCCGGCTTCCTGACCAACGGCGCACCGGTCACCATCCAGGAGCGCGGCGCCAAGCCCGCTTCAGCGCCACAGAAGCCCGCGGAAAAGGCCGAAGCCGCGAAGCCATGACGCTACCCGAACTCTCGATCCGGCGGCACGTCTTCGCGTGGATGCTGTCCGCCGTGCTCGTGCTGTTCGGCATCATCAGCTACGGGCGGATCGGCATGGACCGCTACCCGTACATCGAGTTTCCCGTCGTCTCGGTCTCCACCGCCCTCAAGGGCGCCAACCCGGACATCGTCGACGCCTCGATCACCAACGTGCTCGAGAGCTCCGTGAACTCGGTGCCCGGCATCGAGCACATCCAGTCGACCTCGTCGCCCGGCATCTCGGTGATCAACATCACCTTCAACCTCGAGAAACGCATCGACGTCGCCTTCAACGAGGTCCAGGCCAAGGTCAATCAGGTCCTGCGCCGCCTGCCCAAGGATGTCGATCCGCCGATCGTCGCCAAGGTCGAGACCAACGCGCAGCCGATCATGTGGCTGGCGCTGCAGGGCGACCGCACGCAGCAGCAGCTCAACCAGTACGCGATCAACACGCTGAAAAAGCGCATCGAGACGATCGACGGCGTTGGCGAGGTCCGCCTCGGCGGCCGACGCGACCGCACCATCCGCGCCAACCTGATCCCCGAGCGCATGGTCGCGCTCGGCGTCACGGCGCAGGACGTGAACGACGCCTTCGCCAAGGAGCACGTGCAGCTCGCCGGCGGCTTCATCGTCGGCAAGACGACCGAGAACCTGGTCAAGCTCGATCTGGAATTCCACACGGTCGATTCGCTGAAGCAGATGGTGATCGCGTGGAAGGGCAGCGCACCGATCCGGCTGCAGGATATCGCCGATGTCGAGGATGGCCTCACCGACAACCGCCAGCTCGCCCGCTTCAACGGCGAGACCACGGTCGGCCTCGGCATCGTCAAGATCGCCAACACCAACACCGTCGCCATCGTCGACAAGGTCAAGGACAAGCTGGAAAAGGAACTGCGCCCGCAGCTTCCCCCCGGCATGCAGCTGCACATCGTCTCCAACGACGCCGTCTTCATCCTCGAGATCGTCAACGCGCTGAAGGAACACCTGATCGAAGGCACCATCCTCGCCGCGCTCGTCGTCTGGGTATTCCTGCGCTCGCTGCGCTCCACGCTGATCATCTCGCTGGCGATCCCGGTCTCGCTGCTCGGCGCCATCGCGGTGATCTACTTCTTCGGTTTCACGCTCAACTCGCTGACCCTGCTCGCGCTGCTGCTACTGATCGGCGTCGTCGTCGACGACGCCATCGTTGTGCTCGAAAATATTTTCCGCCACCGCGAGGAACTCGATGCCGACCCGATTTCCGCCGCCATCAACGGCAGCAACGAGGTCGTCTTCGCGGTCATCGCCGCCACGCTGTCGCTGGTCTCGATCTTCGCGCCGGTCATCTTCATGAGCGGCATCATCGGCCAGTTCTTCCGCTCCTTCGCCGTCGTCGTCACCTTCGGCGTGCTCGTCTCGCTCTTCGTCTCGCTGACGCTGACGCCGATGCTCTGCTCGCGCTTCCTCGTCGTCACCGAAAAAGGCCACGCGCATGGTCCGCTCTACCGTCGCATCGAAGCCGCCTTCACGCGCCTGGACACGATATACCGCGCCATCCTCGGCTGGTCGCTGCAGAACCGCTGGAAGGTCGTCGCACTGACGGTGCTGACAGTCGCCTGCGCCGTCCCCTTCTTCGCCAACGTCGGCAAGGCCTTCGCACCGGAGCAGGACGAAGGCCGTTTCCTCGTCTATCTGCGCACGCCGCTCGGCTCCTCGATCGACTACACCGACTCGCGCCTGCGCATGGTCGAGGAAGTGCTGCGCGCCCACCCCGAGATCTTCACCGAGTTCGCACTGATCGGCCTCGGCTCGGCCGGACAGGTCAACCAGGGCACCGTCGTCGCCCGCATGCTGCCCAAGGCCGAACGCAAGATCACGCAGCAGGAACTGCTGCCCGTCCTGCGCAAGGAGCTGGCCCAGATTCCGGGCGCGCGCGCCTTCGCTGCCCCTTACCCGATGGTGCAGGGCCAGCGCGGAGAACCGCTGCAGTTCGTGCTCGCCGGCGAAAACCTGCAGGAGGTCGGGCGCCTCACCCGCGAACTGCAGGGCAAGCTCGCGCTCGAACCGGCACTCGGCCGCATCGACACCGACCTGCAGCTCGACCTGCCGCAGCTCGTCTTCCAGCCAGACCGCCTGCGCATCGCCGCCGCCAACCTCAATACGCAGGACGTCGCGCTGGCCATCAACATGCTCACCGGCGGCGTCGACATCGCCAAGTACAACGACGAGCCTGGTGACGGCCAGCGCTACGACATCCGCGTCAAGGCGCGCGAAGGCACCTTCACCCAGCCCTCCGACCTCGCCAAGATCTATCTGCGCGCGAAGGACGGCAAGCTCGTCCGTCTCGATTCCGTCGCCTCGTTCAAGCAGACGCTCGGCCCGGCCGTCATCGGCCGTTTCGACCTGCAGTACGCCGCCACATTCTTCGCCTCGCCGACGATGCCGCTCGGACAGGCCGTCGAGAAAGTGAAGGCCACCGCGGCCGAAATCCTGCCCACCGGCTACCAGATCAAGCTGATCGGGCAGGCCGAGGAATTCGGCAAGACCATGCAGTACATGATCTTCGCCTTTTCGCTGGCGATGGTCCTGCTCTACATGGTGCTCGCCAGCCAGTTCAACTCCTTCGTGCAGCCCTTCATCGTCATGCTGGCGCAGCCGCTCGCCATCGTCGGTGGCGTCGCCGCGCTATGGCTGTTCGGGCAGACGCTCAACATCTACTCGATGATCGGCCTCGTCCTGCTGATCGGTCTCGTCGCCAAGAACTCCATCCTGCTGGTCGACCTCACCAACCAGCGCCGCAGCGACGGCCTGTCGGTCGACGCCGCGCTGGCCGAAGCCTGCCCGATCCGCATGCGGCCGGTGCTGATGACTTCGGCCACCGTCATCCTTGCCCTCTTCCCCGCCGCGCTCGGTTTCGGCGCCGGCTCCGAAACCAACCAGCCGCTGGCCATCTCCGTCATCGGCGGCATGATCTCCTCGACACTGCTGACGCTGGTCGTCGTACCGGCCGTCTATTCTCTGGTCGAGCGGCGACTCGAAATGCTGTTCGCCAGGCCGGCGACTCCCGCCGCCTGAACGGCACGCAGGGTGCGACAGACTGCCGCACCCCGGCGCAAGCCGCGGTCGGCGGCGTAAAATCCCGGCCATGCCTCCCGCCCCCGGCCTGCTCTCCCGCCTCATCGCCCTGCGCCGCATTTCCGTGCTCGCGCAGGGTGGCGTGCTGCTGCTCGCCGTAGTCTGGCTCAGGATTCCGCTGCCGGTGCTGCCCATGGTGGCGATCACCGTCACGCTCGGCGCCTTCAACCTGTTTACGCAGTGGCGGCAGCAGCAGGCGCGCCCGGTCACCGACGACGAAGTCTTCGCACAACTGCTGGTAGACGTCGCCGCACTCGGCGGCCTGCTCTACTTTGCCGGTGGTTCGGCCAACCCCTTCGTCTCGCTCTTCCTCGTGCCGCTGACGATCGCGGCAGCGGCCCTGCCGGTACGGCAGGCATGGCTGATGGCCGGCGCCACGCTGCTCGCCTACACCTTCCTGATGTTCTGGAACCTGCCGCTGCCGCCGCCGCAGGGTGAGATGGCGGAGCTCGACGCACTGCTCGCCCGCGCCTCCGGCGTCGCCCCCGAGCACGCCGGCCATGTCAGCGGCTTCGCCCTGCACGTACTCGGCATGTGGCTCAATTTCGTCGTCAGCGCCGTCGTCGTCGCGCTCTTCCTGACCCGCATGGCCGCTGCACTGAAGGCACGCGACCGCGAACTCGCCGCCGCGCGCGAAAAGGCGCTGAAGAACGAACAGATCCTCGCCCTCGGCACACTCGCCGCCGGGGCCGCGCACAAGCTCGGCACGCCCTTGTCGACGATGGCGGTCGTCCTGCGCGAAGCCGAACTCGCCCATGCCGACGACACCGAACTGCGCGAGGATCTGCAACTGCTGCGTACACAGGTCGACGAGTGCAAGAAGATCCTCTCGCAGACGCTGGCCTCGGCCGGCCAGGCGCGCGACGAAGGCTCGCGCCAAATTCCGCTCGACGCCTATCTCGAACGCCTGCTCGAGGAATGGCAGCTGATCCGGCCGCAGGCCACCGTCGCGGCTACGCTGGCCGGCCCGCGCCCGGCGCCGGAAATCGCCACCGACCGGCGGCTCGAACAGGCCCTGCTCAACCTGCTCGACAACGCCGCCGACGCGTCGCCCGAAGGCCTCGCCTTCAATGCCGACTGGAGCGCCACCGCTCTCACCATCGACATCCTCGACCAGGGCCCCGGCATCGATCCGGCGACCGCCTCCCGCCTCGGCGAAGCCTTCATCAGCAGCAAGGCCGACGGACTCGGCATCGGATTCTTCCTCACCAACGCGACGCTGGAGCAGTTCGGCGGCAGCGTCGAACTGACGCCGCGCGACACTGGCGGCACCCGCACCCGCGTCACCCTCCCGCTTGCCCAACTGACCCTGGCTCCGACATGACCAACGCCACCGACCAAGACAAACCGACCCTCCTTCTCGTCGATGACGACGAGGCCTTCCGCAGGGTGCTGGCGCGCGCGATGGAGCGCCGCGGCTACGACGTGACGACGGCGGCCGACGTACACGCCGCGCTGGTCATCGCGCAGCAGCAGCCGCCCGAATACGCCGTGGTCGACCTCAAGATGCCGGGCGACTCCGGCCTCGTGCTGATCGAGAAGCTGATCGAGCTCGACCCCAACACGCGCATCGTCATGCTCACCGGCTACGCCAGCATCGCCACCGCAATCGAGGCGATCAAGCTCGGTGCCACGCACTACCTCGCCAAGCCGGTCGACGCCGACGAAGTGGTTGCGGCGCTGAACAAGGTCGAGGGCGATGCCTCGCTCAACATTTCCGACTCGCCGCTCTCGGTCGACCGCCTCGAGTGGGAGCACATCCAGCGCGTGCTCGCCGAGCACGAAGGCAATATCTCGGCCACGGCGCGGGCACTGAAGATGCACCGGCGGACGCTGCAGCGGAAACTCGGCAAGAAGCCGGTCAAGGAATGAGCGGCGCGAAGGAAGCTCCCGACCGCCTCCGCCTCGACAAATGGCTCTGGGCGGCCCGCTTCTTCAAGACGCGCTCGCTCGCTGCCGATGCCATCGACGGCGGCAAGGTCAAGCTGAACGGCCACCCGGTGAAGCCAGCCCGTGAAGTGAAGGTTGGCGACACGCTCTACCTGACCATCGGCGAGGCGCACTGGACGGTCCTCGTGCGCGCCATCAACGAATATCGCCGGCCGGCCCCGGAAGCCCGCCAGCTCTATGAGGAAACCGGGGCCAGCCGCCTCGCCCGCGAGCAGGCCGCCGAGGCCCGCGCACTGGCCCCCGCCCCGGGCGCCGACCTCAAGGGACGCCCGACGAAACGCGACCGACGGAAGATTCAACGATTCTTCGGCTGATCCCGCGATACGGGAACCAAACCAGCCGCCCCGAGTCAGCCTACAATTCAGGCTACAAAAACAACGGGGACCCACTCATGTTCCGCACCCTCAACACCCCACAGGTCTGGATCATCACGCTTGCCGCCGCCGGCATAATGATGGTGACGATGGGCTCGCGCCAGTCGCTCGGCCTCTTCGTCGCGCCGCTCAACACCAGCACCGGCCTCGGCATCGTCTCGATCAGCTTCGCGCTGGCCGTCGGCCAGTTCGTCTGGGGCGCCATCCAGCCCATCGCCGGCGCCGTGGCCGACCGCTTCGGGCCGGGCAAGGCCCTGCTCGCCGGCCTGCTCATCCTCGCCTCCGGCAGCGCACTCACCCCCTTCATGGATACCGGATGGGGCCTCGTCCTCACGCTCGGCATCCTCTCCGCCATGGGCTCCGGCATCGGCAGCTTCTCGGTGCTGATGGGCGCCACCGCGCAGCGCCTGCCGGTCGAATCGCGCGCCGCCGCGTCTGGGGTCATCAATGCCGGCGGTTCTTTCGGTCAGTTCATCTTCGCACCGGTGCTGCAGAAGATGATCCAGGTCTTCGGCTGGATGGGCACCATGTGGTCGATGGCCGCCATCGCGCTGGCCGCACTGCCGCTGGTCGGCATCGTCGCGCCCAAGGGCACCCGGCCGGCCGCCGCCGCGCCCGGCGAGGCCGGCCTGTGGAACACGGTCTGCGGCGCCATGGGCGACCGCAGCTACCTGCTGCTGCACGCCGGCTTCTTCACCTGCGGCTTCCACATCGCCTTCCTCGTCACCCACCTGCCGGGCGAAGTCGACCTCTGCGGCCTGCCGCCCGCCGTCGCCAGCTGGACCCTGGCCATCATCGGCCTGACCAACATCTTCGGCAGCCTCTACGCCGGCCACGCCGTCTCGCTCTATCGCAGCAAGATGGTGCTGTTCTGGATGTACGCCTCGCGCGCGCTGCTGGTCATTGCCTACCTGGCCGCACCGAAGACCGACTGGACCTTCTACCTCTTCGCCGCCGGCCTCGGCTTCACCTGGCTGGCCACCGTGCCGCCCACCGCCTCCATCGTCGGCAAGCTGTTCGGCGTGCGCTACCTCGGCACCCTGTTCGGCCTGACGCTCCTCTCGCACCAGATCGGCGGCTTCCTCGGCGCCTGGCTGGGCGGCATCGCCATCACGCAGTTCGGCGACTACGGCTGGATGTGGTACGCCGACATCGCCCTCGCCTCGCTCGCTGCCATCGCCACCCTGCCGATCCGCGAAGCCAGCGTCGCCAGGCCGCAACCCGCATGAAGCCGGCACAGCACCCCACCGCGCTGCGCGTACAGGCGCTGCTGCACGCGGCCGGGCTCGACGCACAGGTCGTCGAGTTCGAACAACCGACACGCACCAGCGCCGAAGCGGCCGCCGCCATCGGCTGCAGCGTCGCCGAAATCGCCAAGTCGGTCGTCTTCAGGGGCAAGGAAAGCGGCATGGCCGTCGTGGTCGTCGCCAGCGGCAGCAACCGCGTCTGCGAAAAGAAGGTCGCTGCCCTCGTCGGCGAAAAGCTCGGTCGCGCCGACGCCGATTTCGTGCGCGAAGCCACCGGCTACGTCATCGGCGGCGTTTCGCCGCTCGGGCATGCCAAGCCGGTGAAGCTGGTGCTGGACGAGGACCTGCAGCAGTTCGGGACGATGTGGGCGGCGGCGGGAACGCCGTTTTCGGTATTTCCGCTGACACCGGAGAAACTGCTCCGGATCACGGATGCGCAGTGGGCGACGATCCGGCTCGATTGAATGACGCGCAACGCGTCATGAGAGATAGCGGCGGCTGCTATCGAAAAAGTTGAATGCGTACTACCGACCCAAAACGGCCGTAGGGGATTCCCGAAAGCGGCCTGTCAGTCAAAACCAGGTTTTGCGAACTGGACTGCTCCGAAGCTGCCATTGGCGAACTCACCCAATCGGCCAGAAGCGGCCCTTGCTCATCACCCCATTAAGCGGCCCGCGAGGCATGTTAAAGCTATGCGGTCGGCGATTTTTGGCGCCGCCATTATCGGACTGTGGGCTTTGAAACGGAACAAAGGAACTCCAATGCATAGACTACTGAAGCGGCTATTGTTTTCGATTTCTCTGGTAACGCTATTCCCTTGTGGAGGTAATGCACAAACTATCGGGGCGGCAAACGAACAGTTTGCGCGTATTTGGCATGTCCAGGAGTTGGTTCTGTCTTCAATTGACTACACAGTCGAATCGAAGATCATCGGGACCTTTGCAAATGAGCTTGGGAGCGATTATTACAAGAACAAGCTAAGCGCAGAAGAGAGGCTAAATGCGTGGAATGAGTTGAAAAATATTTCGTCTGGCGCGGTTAAGTCCGCCCGCGCGCAGCTGAATCAAAACGGCACTAATGCTGTTGTAGTTTTTTTCTCGCATGGGCGTTGTGAATGGGTTGCTAGCCCCCATGAGACGTCTTCAGATTATAGGGAATGGGCTTCGAATGTCGTTAAGGAGATCATTAGTGGCCATCGTTTGGCCAAGCATCTATTCGCTGTAGGCCCACTGAATGGTTATCAAAGTCTAGAAATGCTGGAAGCAAAATCGGAAGACAAAGAAATGTTGAACGCCCAATATGGCTTAGGGCAGCAGTTTCCTATGGCACGATCACTCTTAGTTGCCTTACCGAATAAGCCGCAGCTAAGCAAATACGCTATGGTGGACGGCGACGATATTTCTTCGCTGAAGCGGCTTAGCTTAGAAAACATCGCTACTGCTAAAGCAAAACGGTTTATGGCTCCTCGTTGCTTAGAGGAAGGTATTAGTCGTAGCGAGATGTATTTAAGATCGGAGCCCCTGAAATCATTCTGGTCAGGCACGGAGATGGCTAACGCTATATCCAAGGTGCAGCAGCTCAAAGGTCGCTTGCTGAAGTCGCAGTAAACTTTTTTTGAAGGAATTTTTATCTTTAACGACAGGCGGCTTCGGGTCGATAGCGGACGATTGTGAAAGCGTGACAAGTCGTTCCAGACGTTGGCGAGTACTGGCGATCAAGGGCGGGCAAACAAACTAACTTATTGAATTAAAGCAACAATTGAAAATCCGCGTGTCCGTGGTTCGATTCCGCGACTGGCCACCAGATACGAAAACGGCCCGCCTTGTGCGGGCCG
>JAKJEY010000045.1:4935-14481 GCA_022705165.1 Pseudomonadota bacterium | reverse complement strand
TGCCGGCCAGTTCGGCGAGGTCGCGCTGCGCATCGAGCCGCTGGAGCGCGGTGCCGGCTTCGAGTTCGTCGATATCGTGAAGGGCGGGGCGATTCCCGGCACCTTCATGCCGGCGGTCGAGAAAGGTGTGCGGCAGGCGCTGGCCGACGGCGTCATCGCCGGCTTCCCGGTCGAGGATGTGCGCGTCACCGTGTTCGACGGCAAGACGCACTCGGTCGACGGCAAGGAAGTCGCGTTCTACACCGCTGGCCGCAAGGCGACGATGGAGGTGATCCGCAATTCGAAGCCGATCGTGCTCGAGCCGATCGTCGAGATCGAGATCCTTGGCCCCGACAGCGCCATCGGCGACCTCACCGGCGACCTCTCAGGCAAGCGCGGCCATGTCACCGGCACCGGCCAGCGCGGCGGCATGACCTCCATCACCGGGCAGGTACCGCTGGCCGAACTGAACGACTACCAGTCGCGCCTGAAGTCGCTGACCGGCGGGCAGGGCAGCTACAGCCTGAGTTTCAGCCACTACGCGCAGGTGCCGCCGAACGTGCAGCAGCAGTTGATGGGGCAGCATACGACGCGCGAAGACGACGAGTAGCGCGCCAATAAGGAAGGCGCCGCGGTCGCGGCGCCTTTCCTGTTCATTTTTCCAGCGGATCGCGCAGGTCGCGCCGCAGGATCTTGCCGATCGGTGTTTTCGGCAGCACGTCGCGAAATTCGACATGGCGTGGCAGCTTGTAGCCGGTCAGCTGGCTGCGGCAGTGTTCGATCACATCCTCGCGGGTGAGCCCCGGATCCTTCCTGACGATCACCACCTTGACCGCTTCACCGGATTTCTCGTCCGGTACGCCGACGGCGGCACATTCCAGCACGCCGGGGTGGGTGGCGAGCACGCCTTCGAGTTCATTCGGGTAGACGTTGAAGCCGGAGACGAGAATCATGTCCTTCTTGCGATCGGTGATGGTGATCCGCCCTGCGCTGTCGAGGTGGCCGATGTCTCCCGTCTTCAGCCAGCCGTCCTGAAGGACTCGGGCCGTTTCTTCGGGGTTGTTCCAGTAGCCCTTCATCACCTGCGGCCCGCGTACGCAGAGCTCGCCGGTGTACTTCTCGATGTCGCCTTCACCTGTCCAGACCGGCAATTCCCTGAATTCGTCATCACGGACCGACATCTCGGTGGAACTGACCGGCAGGCCGACCGTGCCGTCCCAGGCAGCGCCCAGCGGCATGCAACAGGCCCCTGGCGAGCTTTCGGTCAGCCCGTAGGCTTCGGTGAGGTAGTGCCCGGTCACCGCCTGCCAGCGTTCGGCAGTGAATTTCTGCACTGCCGCGCCGCCGCCGACCACCACCTTCAGCGCCGAGAAATCAAGGCGTTCGAACCCCGGCGTGTTGAGCAGTCCGTTGAACAGCGTATTCACACCGGTCATCGTGCTGAATTTCCATTGGCCCATTTCCCTGACCAGTGCGGGCAGGTCCCGCGGGTTGGTGATCAGTACGATCAGGCTTCCCCACTGCATGAATCCCAGCGTCGAGGTCAGGCAGAAGATGTGGTACATCGGCAGCGGCGCGATGACGATCTCTTCGCCGGCCTTGAAGCTGCCCGAGATCCACGTGCTGATCTGTGCCATGTTGGCCAGTATGTTGCGATGCGTCAGCATGGCACCCTTGGCGACGCCGGTCGTGCCGCCGGTGTATTGCAGGAAGGCGATGTCTTCGGAGGCGATGACGACCGGCTTCAAAGCAGCGCTGCGGCCACGTTCAAGCGCCGTGCGGAATGGAATGGTGCCCGCGATCTGCCACGCCGGAACCATCTTCTTTACCCGCTTGATGACAAAGTTCACCAGCCAGCGCTTCGGTGCCGGCAGCAGGTCGCCGATCTGCGTGGTAATCACATGCTCCACCGATGTTCCGGCCAATACCTGCTGCAGCGAGCCGGCAAAGTTCTCGAGGATGACAATGGCCCTGGCGCCCGAATCCTTCAGCTGATGTTCCAGCTCCCGGGGCGTGTATAAGGGATTGACGTTGACCACCGTCATGCCTGCTCTCAGGATGCCGAACAATGCCACCGGATATTGCAGCAGGTTCGGTGACATGATCGCCACGCGGTCGCCCTGCATCATGCCCGGCAGGTTCTGCAGGAAGGCGGCAAAGGCACGGGACTGGCGTTCCAGCTCGGCGTAGTCGATGGTCACGCCCAGGTTGTGATACGCCGGCCTGTCGGCGAATCTGGCGAACAACCGATCGAGCATTGCCGGGAGCGACGGAAACTCGTCCGCGTCGATCTCGGCGGGAATGCCTTCGGGGTAGTGCTTGAGCCATATTTTTTCTGCCACTGTCTTCTCCTGACGCCATCGATGTAGTTGTTTTTTACGACACCGCTGGCCAGCGAGGTGCTGTCGACATGGCCGCCCGGTTCGCGATGTTTCCATCATGAACGATATCGATGCTTCGGGGTGGCCCGGCCATACAAATACCTCTGGATCCTGTGTGCAGGACAATGCCGGCGGATGGCAACGGATTGCGCATCACCGATACCCCTTCCATAATGGGCCGCTCATCGTTTCCATACTTGCGCCCATCCCGGCACAGAGAAAATCATGACCCAGCCCAAACGAATCACTTCCTTCCATCCGCCACGCCGCACCCTGCTCGGCCCCGGCCCCTCCGACATGAATCCGCGCGTGATGACGGCGCTGGCACAACCGGCCATCGGTTACCTCGACCCGGCTTTTGTCACGATGATGGAAGAGCTGAAGGAGTTGATGCGCTACGCCTACCAGACCAGCAACCCGCTGACCTTCCCGCTCTCCGGGCCGGGTTCGGTCGGCATGGAGGCCTGCTTCGTGAACCTCGTCGAGCCGGGCGACAAGGTCATCGTCTGCCGCAACGGCGTCTTCGGCGGGCGCATGATCGAGAACGTCGAGCGCTGCGGCGGCACGCCGGTGATCCTCGAGGAAACCTGGGGTGAGCCGATCGATCCGCAGAAGCTGGAAGACTTGCTCAAGGCCCATCCCGATACGAACATCGTCGCCTTCGTGCATGCCGAGACCTCGACCGGCGCGCAGTCGGACGCGCAGGCGCTGTGCGACATCGCCCGCCGGCACGGGGCGCTGACCATCGTCGATTGCGTGACCTCGCTCGGCGGCACGCCGGTGCTGCTCGACGCGTGGCAGGCCGATGCCACCTACTCCGGCAGCCAGAAGTGTCTCTCCTGCACGCCCGGCCTGTCGCCCGTTTCGTATTCGGAACGTGCCATCGAGAAGGTGAAGGCGCGCAAGCAGGGCAAGGTGCAGAGCTGGTTCATGGACCTCAATCTGGTGCTTGCCTACTGGGGTGAAACCGCGCGGACCTACCATCACACCGCACCCGGCAACAGCCTCTACGGCCTGCACGAGGCGCTGCTGCTACTCAGGGAAGAAGGGCTGGAAAATGCCTGGGCGCGGCATCGTCGCAATTACGAGGCGCTCAAGGCCGGCCTGGAAGCGATGGGGCTGACGTATGTGGTGCCGGAAGCGGCGCGCCTGCCGCAGCTGAATTCGGTCTATATCCCCAATGGCATCGACGACCTGACGGTGCGCAAGACCCTGCTCAACGACTACAACATCGAGATCGGTGCCGGCCTCGGCCCGCTCGCCGGCAAGATCTGGCGCTTCGGCCTGATGGGCTACTCGAGCCAGCCGACCAATGTGCTGCTGCTGCTCTCGGCGCTCTCGGCAGTGCTGGGTGAGATGGGCTACAGGCACGACGGTGGTGTTGCCGAATCGGCGGCGCACCATGCCTATGCCGAGCAACACGCGGCGGCAGCGAAGGCAAAGCGCGCGTAGCGATTGATCCTGCAGAAATGAAAAAGGCCGGGAACCCCGGCCTTTTTCATTGCGGATATGGCTGCTCAGCCATCGGCATTGATCTGAGCGATCAGTTCCTTCAGCACGGCATCGGCCTTGTCGTTATCGACCTGGCAGGTGCCGGCGGCGTGGTGTCCGCCGCCGCCGTACTTCAGCATCAGCTCGCCAATGTTGGTCCTACTGCTGCGGTCGAGGATCGACTTGCCGGTGGCGAAGACGGTGTTCTGCTTCTGCACGCCCCACATCACGTGAATCGAGATGTTCGTCTCAGGGAACAGGGCGTAGATCAGGAAGCGGTTGGCGGCGTAGATCGTCTCCTGCTCGCGCAGGTCGAGCACGACCAGGTTCTTGTGGACAGTGGAGCAGTCGAGGATCTGCTGGCGGGCCTTGCCGAGATGCTCCTGGTAGAGCTCGACGCGCTCCTTCACGTCCGGCAGTTCGAGGATGTCGTCGATGCCGTGGTTCCGGCAGTACTTGATCAGATCCATCATCAGCGTGTAGTTGCTGATGCGGAACTCGCGGAAGCGGCCGAGCCCGGTGCGCGAATCCATCAGGTAATTGAGCAGCACCCAGCCTTCCGGATTGAGGATCTCCTCACGCGAGAACTGCGCCGAATCGGCCTTGTCCACGGCCGCCATCATGTCGTCGGCGATGTTCGGGAAGGTCTTCTTGCCACCGTAGTAGTCATAGACGACGCGTGCCGCCGACGGCGCGTCGGGGTCGATCACGTGGTTGCTGCGTTCCCCGGTGTTGCGGATGGTTTCCGAGAGGTGATGGTCGAAGGCGATGTGCGCGCCCGGCACGTAGGGCAGGTTGGTGGTGATGTCGCGCGGGCCGATGTCGATCTTGCCGTCCTGCATGTCCTTGGGGTGGACGAACTTGATGTCGTCGATCATGTCCAGTTCGTTCAGCAGTACGGCACAGACGAGACCGTCGAAGTCGCTGCGGGTGACGAGGCGGAATTTTTGCTGGCTCATAAGCGACTCCTCAAGTTGGCTTTTCAATCCGAATACTTTACTCCAACTGCCGCGACCGAACGCACCTGTCCAGGATATCGGCCGCGGGGGCCCGGAAAAAAGAAAACGGCCGGTCGCGCCGGCCGCTTCCCTTTCCCCGACTCGTCTTACATGCCGGCCGTCTCGAGCACCACCCAGGCGCCCTTCTGTACCTGATAGACGGTGATGCCGCCGGCCTTGAGATCGCCCTTCTCGTCGTACTCGATGTTCGCCGAGGTGATACCGGCCTGCTTCGTCTTCGCCAGCTCGGGCAGGTACTTCGCCGGCTCGGTACTGTCGGCACGCTGCATCGCGGCGACCATGACGCGCGTGGCGTCGTAGGAGTACGGCGAGTAAATCTCGACCTCGGCATTGAATTTCGCCTTGTACTTCGTCGCGTAGCCGGGGCCGCCCGGCATCTTGTCCAGCGGCAGCCCGGCCAGCGAGGCGATCGTGCCTTCCGCCGACGGGCCGGCGAGTTCGATGAACTTCGGCGACTTCAGCATCTCGCCGCCGACGAACTGTGCCTTGACGCCGAGTTCGCGCATCTGGGCGACCATCGTACCGCCCTGTGCATCGGCGCCGCCGAAGAAGATCAGGTCGGCGTTCGCCTTCTTGATGCTGGTCAGGATGGCGCGGAAATCGACCGCCTTGTCGTTGGTGAATTCACGCTTCACGACATTGCCGCCGGCGGCCTTCACGGCCTTCTCGAACTCGTCGGCGAGACCCTGCCCGTAGGCGGTGCGGTCGTCGATGATGGCGATCGCCTTCGCCTGCAGCTTGCCGACCGCGAAGCTGCCCATGACGCCGCCCTGCTGGGTGTCGGAGGTCATCGCGCGGAAGGTCGTCTTGAAGCCCTGCGCGGTGTATTGCGGCGACGTGGCCATGGCGATCTGCGGGATGCCGGCCTCGGCATAGACGCGCGAGGCGGGAATCGACGTTCCCGAATTGAAGTGGCCCAGCATGCCCTGGATCTTCGCATCGGCCAGCTTCTGTGCCACCACGGCGCCCTGCTTCGGGTCGGCCTGGTCATCTTCCGAGAGCAGCTCGAACTTCACCGCCTTGCCGCCGATCTTGATCTTTTCGGCGTTGATCTCGTCGAGCGCGAGCACGATGCCGTTCTGCATCTCCTTGCCGTAATGCGCTTGCGGGCCGGTCAGCGGTGCGGCGAAGCCGAGCTTGACGGCGACGGGCGCTTCGACTGCGACCGGTGCCGGCGCGGCCGAGGCGGCCGGCTTGGGTGCTTCCTTGCCGCAGGCGGCGAGCAGGCTGCTGGCCAGGGCCAGCAGCGAGCAATGGATCAGGACCTTGTTCTTCACGAAATGTCTCCTTGTGTCTTCTGGTTGAAATGTGATTCCGGAGCGGGCCTGCGCAGTACGCAAACCCCTGTCAGCTGGTGCGGCCCAGTGTCTGCAGGAAAGCCTCGGCGTTCTGGAAGCCGACCACGCGCAGGCCGTTGATCTCGTTGCCGGCACGGTCGAAGAAGATGATGCCGGGTGGGCCGAAGAGGTTGAAGCGCTTGAGCAGTGCCTTGTCGTCATCGTTGTTGGCGGTGACGTCGACCTGCAGCAGCAGCGTGTCCGCAAGCTTCTGCTGGACGCGGGCATCGGAGAAGGTGAAGCGCTCCATTTCCTTGCACGAGACGCACCAGTCGGCATAGAAATCGAGCATCACCGGCTTGCCGGCGGCACGGATGCGCGCGTCGAGTTCGGCGACGGTCCGTACGCGTTCGAAGGCGAGATGCTTTGTTTCGGCGATCGCGTCGCTGCCACGGAAATTGCCGAGCGGTTGCAGCGGGTCTTTCGCACCGGAGAGCGCGCCGACCAGCATGGCGGCGCCGGTGACGACCATGACGAGGCCGACGCCTTTCCAGAACTTGTGCCAGCCCTTGGCGTGCGCCGGCAACGGATCGAGGGCGTGCATGTAGATGCCGGGGATGATCAGCAGCAAGGCCCAGGCCAGCATCTGCGCGGCGACCGGAATGACCGGCGAGACCAGCCAGACGGCGGTGGCCAGCAGCAACACACCGAAGGCCTTCTTCACCGCCTCCATCCACGGGCCGCTGTGCGGCAGGGCGCTCTTGGCGGTGGCGCCGACGATCAGCAGCGGCACGCCCATGCCCAGCGCCATGACGAACAGCGCGATGCCACCAAGCACGGCGTCGCCGGTCTGGCCGATGTAGAGCAGGGCTCCCGCCAGTGGCGCGGCGACACAGGGGCCGACGATGAGGGCTGACAGCGCACCCATCGCGGCCACGCCGGGAATCGAACCGCCTTTGAGGTGGCCGGCTTCCTCGCTCATCTTGCTCTGCAGGAAGGTGGGCAGCTGCAGTTCATAGAAGCCGAACATCGAGAACGACAACACGACGAAGACCAGCGCGAAACCGCCCAGTACCCAGGCGTTCTGCAGCGCCGCCGAGAGCAGGGTGCCGGTCATGCCGGCGGCGATGCCGGCGGCGGCGTAGGTGAGCGCCATGCCGAGCACGTAGGCCAGCGAGAGCAGGAAGGCGCGGGTGTGCGAGGTCTTGTGCCCCGAGCCGACGATGATGCCGGAGAGGATGGGGATCATCGGGAAGACACAGGGGGTCAGCGAGAGCAGCAGGCCGAAGCCGAAGAAGCTGGCGACGACGACCCAGAAGCTGGCATCTTTCAGCAGTTGCGCGATCTGGCCGGATTCGTCGCCACTGCGGTCGCCACTGCGGTCGCCGCTGCCTGCGGCGGCGGAGGTCATCGGCGCGGCTGCCGGCGTGCTCGCCGGGTCGGGCAGCGTCAGGCTGACGGTCTGCACCTGTGGCGGGTAGCAGATGCCGCCGTCGGCGCAACCCTGCGACGTCACCCTGAGCGTCAGCGGCAGGGCGCCGGAACTGTTGCGCTCGACCGGAACCCGGATCACGGCTTCCTTGAAATAGACCTCGACCTCGCCGAAGAGGTCGTCCTTCTTCATCTTTCCCGCTGCGAACTGGGGCGCGCCGAGTACTACCGTCTCCGGCTCAGCCTTGAAGCGGAACTTGTCGCGGTAGAGGTAGTAGCCCTTGGCGATGGTGAAACGCACTTCCGCCGTCTGGCCGTCGAGCGCCTTTGCCGTCGGCTTGAAGGCGACCAGCGGATCGAGGAACTCCTCGGCATGCGCCGTGGCGGTCAGGCAGAAGAGCAGTGTCAGGAGCAGGCGCAGCATCATGGGCATGTCAGAGCTTGTGAAGAAATCGTAGCGAGCGATCCGAGTGCGAGGCGGACGGAGCGCAGCGACGAGACATATCAACAGGATAGGCGAGGAGCGAGCACCGCCCAACGAAGCAATCGGATCGCGCAGTAGATTTATTCACAAGCATTCAGTTCGGGCGGGTTTCGTCGTCGAGCCATCGCAGGTAGGCGGGCAGGCCCCTGTCGATTGGGAGTGCGACGATCTCGGGAAGTTCATAGGGGTGGCGGGCGCGGATTTCCGCTTCCAGCGCCGCGTAGCGCTCGCCACTCGTCTTGATCAGCAGCGGGACTTCCGCGGCGGATTCGACGGTACCCTGCCAGCGATAGAGCGACCGGCATGGCGCCAGGATGTTGACGCAGGCCGCCAGGCGCAGCTCGACCAGTGCTGTGGCGAGCGTCTCGGCACAGGCCTGGTCGGGGCAGTTGGTGATCACCAGCAGGGCGGTCATTGTGGTCGCAGTATACGGGGCAGGAAAACCCCGCATTGTCCTGCCGTCGGGCGGTGAACTCAACCCGGGTTTTCCGCGGGGGTGCGGCGGCGGCGTCCTGCAGTTATGATTTGTACATAGGGAGGGCAGTCATGCAGAAAAACCGGCGCAGCAAGCTGCCGCCGAAAGTCGAAATGCCGCGCAGCCTGCCGGGACGTCGCTCGGTCCAGCTGCCGCGCATTCTGATGCGCATCTACATCGCTGTTGCCGTGATGCTGGCGGTGATTGCGGCGTCGACCGTCGCTTTCTTCCATTCGGCGGAAAGCGTTTCGTGGTCGGATGCCTTCTACATGACGCTGATCACGGTCACGACCGTCGGTTACGCCGAGGTGGTGCCGCTCGATACCTTCGGCCTGCGCATGCTGGCCGGTACCGTCGCGCTGGTCGGTTTCGGTGCGATAACCTTCCTTTTCACCAGCCTCGCCGTTTTCTTTCTCGAAAGCGACCTCGACTACACCCTCAGGAGAAGGCGCATGGAAAAGCAGATGCGCAAGCTGCAGGGCCACTACATCGTCTGCGGCTTCGGCCGCGTCGGGCGTAACGTGGCTACCGAACTGATGAATACCAACCGCCACTTCGTCGCCATCGATCCCGAAGAGGCGCGTTTCGAGGAAAACAAGGAGCGCTTCCCCGGCATGCTCTGGCTGCATGGCGATGCCAGCGACGACGACCATCTGGCGGCAGCCAATATCGACGAGGCCAAGGGTGTCTTTGCGGTCACCGGCGACGACTCGCGCAACCTGATGATCGTGATCACCGCCAAGCAGCTCAATCCGAACGTGCGCGTCGTCGCGCGCTGCCAGGAAGTGCGCAACATGCGCAAGATGCAGAAGGCGGGCGCGGATTCGATTGTCTCGCCCGACTTTACGGGCGGCATGCGCATCGCGTCCGCGATGATCCGGCCACACGTGGTCGGCTTCCTCGACGAGATGCTGAAGTCCGACAAGCGTCTGCGTCTCGAGGAAGTGCCGGTGCCCGACGATTTTCCCGACACGCCGGTCCAGAAACTTCGCCTGCGCAGTCCGGAGTA
>JAKJEY010000045.1:0-4883 GCA_022705165.1 Pseudomonadota bacterium | reverse complement strand
GTGTTCAACCCGCCGCAGGATTATCTGCTGCGCCACGGCCAGACGATCATCACGATGGCCAGCCCGGCGGGGCGGCAGGAGCTTGAGCTGCTGCTTGCCGATCTCTGTACCCAGCCCTGAGCGGGTCGGCTGCCGCCCGCGCGCTGGCAATGCTGCCGGCGCCTCTGTACGATACGCCGGCACAGCCCACCGACCGAGCCTCATGTACATCACCCAGCACACCGACTACGCCCTGCGCGCATTGATCTACCTCGGCACCAACGCCGAACGCCTGGTTACCATCCAGGAGATCTCCGAGCGCTTCGCGGTCTCGCGCAACCACCTGATGAAGGTGGTCAACGCGCTGATCCGCGCCGGTTTCGTCGAGGGCGTTCGCGGCAAGGGCGGTGGCCTGCGGCTGGCGCGGGCGCCGCGGGAAATCAGCGTCGGTGCCGTGGTGCGGCAGATGGAACCGGGCATGGATCTCGTCGAATGCTTCGGTTCCGGCTGCCAGTGCATCCTCGATCCCGGCTGCCGCCTGAAGGTGGCACTGTCCGACGCGCTGGCCGCCTTCCTCAAGGTGCTCGACCAGCGCACCCTCGCCGATCTGCTCGGCAAGAACGAGCACGCCATCCTCAAGTTCCTGCCCCCCGCGGCCTGATCCCCGGCTGTACCCGTCGCTGCGACCGATTGCCGCATAAGATGCAAAATTGTTGCATCTTTAAAAAGATTCAAATAATATGCATCTTCAAAGAGGTATTTAAAACTCTTCTTTAACCATTCATCAACCAAGAAAGGAAACGCCATGCACGCCACGCGCAAGCTCTGGACCTGGCTGGCGGTGATCTGTGTCCTCTCCTTCGCCGCGCTCGGCTGGGTGGGAACCGAGATCTACGTCAGCGCTCCGCCTATTCCGAAGGCCGTCGTCAGTTCGAAGGGCGACACCCTCTTTGCCGAAGGTGCCGTCATGCGCGGCCAGGAAGCCTGGCTGGCCGCCGGTGGCCAGCAGCTCGGCTCGGTCTGGGGCCATGGCTCATACCTGGCGCCGGACTGGTCGGCCGACTGGCTGCACCGCGAGGCCATTGCGCTGCGCGAGATCCGGGCACAGCAACAGCATGGCACTGCCTACGCGACCCTACAGTCCGGCCAGCAGGCGGCGCTCGATGCCGAGCTGAAGGCCGAGATGCGCCGCAACACGCACGACGCCGCCAGCAATGTCATTACCCTCTCCGCCGAGCGCGCCGAGGCCGTCAAGCTGGTCGCGAAGCACTACGCCGACCTCTTCGGCGACGAAGCCTCGCTGGCCGCCCTGCGCGAGCAGTACGCGATGCTGCCCGGCACGCTGAAACTGGCCGAGGACCGCGAGGCGCTGTCCGCCTTCTTCTTCTGGAGCGCCTGGTCGGCGACGACCGACCGTCCCGGCGAGACGGGCCTTTCCTACACCAGCAACTGGCCGCACGAGCCGCTCGTCGGCAATACGCCGACCGCCGGCACCGGCATCTGGTCGATCGCCAGCATCATCCTGATGATCGGTGCCATCGCCGCGATGATCTTCTTCCATTCGCGTCATGAGGAAAGCGATCCGGTACCGCCGAAGAACGACCCGCTGTTCAGCCTGAAGCCGACGCCGTCGATGCTGGCGACACGCAAGTACTTCTTCGTCGTTATCGCGCTGATCCTGGCGCAGGTCGGCATGGGCATCCTGACGGCACACTATGCAGTCGAAGGAACGGCACTGTTCGGCATTCCGATCGGCGAGATCCTGCCCTTCACGGTCAGCCGTACCATCCACACGCAGTTCGCCGTCCTCTGGATCGCCACTGCCTGGCTCGCCACCGGCCTCTACATCGCGCCGGCGATATCCGGGCATGAGCCGAACTACCAGAAGCTGGGCGTGAACGTCCTCTTCTACGCATTGCTCTTCATCGTCGCCGGCTCCACGATCACCGGCTGGATCGGCAGCCTGCAGAACATCGGCAACGAGTTCTCGTTCTGGATCGGCAATCAGGGCCTGGAATTCACCAGCATGGGACGTGTCTGGCAGATCCTGCTCTTCGTCGGCCTGCTCATCTGGGTGACGCTGCTCGGCCGTGGCCTGTGGCCGGCACTGAAGAAACCCTCAGAGAGCCGCGGCCTGATCGCCATGGTCTTCCTCTCGGCGCTGTGCATCGGCGGCTTCTACGCAACCTCGCTGGCCTGGGGTCGTCATACGCACTATTCGATGATCGAGTACTGGCGCTGGTGGCTGGTGCACCTGTGGGTCGAGGGCTTCTTCGAAGTGTTCGCCACCGCCGTCATCGCGCTGCTCTTCTCGCGCCTCGGCCTGATCCGCGCCGCGACGGCCAACGCCGCGATCATCGCCGAGACCATCGTCTTCCTCTTCGGCGGCATCCTCGGCACGCTGCACCACCTCTACTTCACCGGCACGCCGACGTCGGTGATCGCCATCGGCGCCATGTTCTCGGCGCTCGAAGTGGTGCCGCTCGCCATGCTCGGTGTCGAAGCGTACCGGAACTACCAGCGCTCGAAGGCCGCGGAATGGGTCGCTGCCTACAAGTGGCCGATCCTCTGCTTCATCGCCGTCGGCTTCTGGAACACCGTCGGCGCCGGCCTGCTCGGCTTCTCGATCAACACGCCGATCGCGCTCTACTACATGCAGGGCATGAACATGACCGCCGCCCACGGCCACGCCGCGCTGTTCGGGGTGTACGGCATGCTCGGCATCGGCCTCATGCTGTTCTGCCTGCGCGGCCTGTTCCAGCGTGCTGCGTGGTCCGACAAGTTGCTGGCCTGGACCTTCTGGTCGGTGAACATCGGCCTCGCAATGATGGTCTTCATGTCGCTGGTGCCGGCCGGCATCGCCCAGGCCTGGGCCAGTATCACGCACGGCGTCTGGTTCGCCCGTTCGCCGGATTTCGTGCATAGCGCGATGATGGAAGGCTTCGTCTGGGCGCGGGTGCCGGGGGATATCGTCTTCTCGTTCGGCGTCTTCTTCCTCGCGCTGTTCGCCTTCAAGCTGCTCGGCGGGCGCAAGGCGGAGGTGGTCGTCGGCAGCGTGCGCCAGCCGGCGTAAGGAAAACGGTCTGGCCGCACCGTAAGCGGCCGCATACCCTCCCCCTCTTCGCCCGGTCCCGTGCCGGGCGTCTTTTTTGATCCCGGAGCGGCAACGGGTAAAGTCCTGCTTTGCTGCTCCGTACATCGATGGCTATTGAAAGGAAGCGAAAATGAATCAACGTCTCGCAGGCAAGATCGCCGTAGTCACCGGCGCCAGCAGCGGCATCGGCCGCGCCATCGTCGAACAGTTCGTCGCTGAAGGTGCGCAGGTCGTCGCCTTCGCCCGCAATCGCGAGGCCCTGCAGTCGCTCGCCGATGCCCACGCCGGCAAGGTACTGCCGGTCGTCGGCGACGTGACGCAGGCCGCCGACCTGCAGCGTCTTGTCGATGAAACCCGCACCGCACATGGCCGCGTCGATGTCCTTGTGCCGAATGCCGGCATCGCCCGGGTCGTTGGCTTCGAGGACAGCACCCGGGAAGCGTTCGAAACGCAGTTCTCGGTCAACCTGTTCGGCGCCGTCGAAACGGTTCGCCGCTTCCTGCCCTTGCTCGGTGAGGGGGCGTCGGTGCAGTTCATCACCACTTTCCTGACCCAGGTCGGTTTTCCCGGGCTGGCGATCTACAGCGCCAGCAAGGCCGCACTCAAGTCGATCACGCAGACGCTGGCCGCCGAGTTGGCGCCGCGCGGCATCCGCGTGAACGCCATTGCGCCCGGACCGATCGGTACGCCGCTGTGGGGCACCGTCGGCCTGTCGCCGGAGCAACTCGCCGGTGTTGCCGCCAGCGTCACGGCCCGCCTGCTGCCGGGCAAGTTCGGCGACCCTGCGGATATTGCCGCCACCTCGGTCTTCCTCGCTTCCGACGCGGCGAAGAACATCCACGGTCAGGAAATCGTCGTCGACGGCGGCTATACGGTCGGCTAACCCGCACCGTTTGTGTCTGGCAGCCTGACCGTGGCACCGTCAGGCGCCTGCACACCACCTGCCACAGGCACACTCAGCCAATCGGGAAGGCGTCGTACGATCCCTTGAGGGGTGGCAGGCCATGCAGGCGCCGGGCATCGGCACAGCGCGCGTCGCCATGCCCGGCGTCGGCCTCTGCGGCGAACTCGCGGCAGGGGCTGGGACGCTGACCGTAGATGGTACAGCGCACTTCCTCGCCGACGGTGCCCTGCAGGGCGACGCAGCGCCGTGGGGAATGAGCGGTACCCTGCATGTGCACGCAGCGGCTGTAGATCGTCTCGGTGAGGGCCGTTGGTACCCAGCCGCCGGGGCGGGAGTCGAGCTCCTCGGGTGCGAACAGCACCGGGTAGGTGGCGCAACAGGCGCCACAGCGCATGCAGTTTCCGCCTTGATCCGGCATTTCGGTTTCCCTCCCGACGTCATCTTCCGAACGGGGTACGGCCTGCTGTCGCCTCGAACAGCGGCCGAGCATGACGACCTGATGTACGAAACCGGAATACTGCCAATACGGAAAATCGCTGACAAGACCTGGTGACAGCAGGCGGGCGTCTTGGGTCTGGCCCTCGCCCGGAACTAGTTGGCGCGCGGGCCGGCTATCTGCAGCCTGTCCAGCTTCGCCTTCAGCGCCGGCAGCGCCTGGGCAGCGGCTTTCTCGCCTTCCAGCACGGCGAGATGGCGGGTCTTGAAGTCGGTGGAGGCGAGCTGGCTGATATCCGGGCGGATGACGACGTCGGCCAGCGGCAGCTCGCTGCGGTTCAGGCTCTGCCCCATGATGGCGAAGGTCTGCATCAGGATGTCGAGGCTGCTCTTCGTCTTGCTTGCCTGCGGCTTGTTCGAGATATCGACGGCGATGACGAAGGTAGCACCCATCTCCTGCGCGAAGCGGAC
>JAKJEY010000044.1:269-14797 GCA_022705165.1 Pseudomonadota bacterium | reverse complement strand
GCGGCGCGCAGGCGGCGGCAGATCGAGAGGCCGTCCTCGCCCGGCATCATCAGGTCGAGCACGATCAGGTCATAGGGTTCCCGCAGCAGCAGCTTGTCCATGACCGCGCCGTTCTCGGCGCCCTTGACGGCGAAGCCCTGCTCACCGAGGTAGCGGGTGAGCAGTTCGCGCAGGCGGAGGTCGTCGTCGACGACCAGGATTCTTTTCTGGCTCATGGGCGGAATGCTAGCCGAAGACGCGCCAAATCGCACATCGCGCGCATCGCCCGATACAAAGCTTTACAATTCACCCCTGCGTCAACAAACTCCGCTTACATGTCGCCGGCAGGATGCGAAGCGTGGCCAAGGGCCGCTTTCGCTGGAGGTGACATCATGAGCAAACTCTTTCTCGCCATGCTGATAGGTGCGGCAGTCATGCTTGCAATGACCGACGATTCGAAGTCCGGACTCAGGGACACCGTGCGCAGCGCTGCGCTCACGGTGGCGGAGGCTGCGCAGAAATGATCCGTCGGGCTGCCGCTGCGGGCGCGTTCCTGCTGCTTCTGCTTTCTGCACTGCCGGCGCAGGCCTTTCCCGGAGGGAAGGTCGGCTTCGGTGGCTGGGGGCAGGCACAGCAGCGGCCGCAGCAACCGCAGCGCGAGCGTCAGTACCAGCCGCCGCCGCGTCGCCAGGAAGGCGAGCAGGGGGGGCAGCGCATGACTCCGGATGAACGCCGGCAGTTGCGCCGCGACCTGCACGACGCCAACCGCGACCTCCGTCCGCAGCGCCGCGACTGGCGCCAGTAGGCGCAGGCAGGCGCTAATTCAGTCGGGTCATCCCGCTGCCCGGCAGGGTAAAATGCCGGCATGCAGTTCCTCTCCCTCGAATCCTCCACCGATGCCGGTTCCGTCGCCCTCTGGCGCGACGGTGTCCTGAGCGAGCGCCATTGCCCGCCCGGGCAGCCGTCGTCGGCGACCCTGCTGCCGCTGGCGGCAGCGTTGCTGGCCGAGGCGGGAACAGGGTTCTCCGAGCTAGACGCCATCGCCTTCGCCGAAGGTCCCGGCTCGTTCACCGGCCTGCGCGTTGCCTGCGGCGTTGCCCAGGGGCTCGCAGCCGCCCACGACCTGCCGGTGCTGCCGGTCGGCACGCTGGCCGCGATGGCGGAGGCCGTCGCATCACCGCGCGTTGCCGTCTGTCTCGATGCACGCATGAACGAGGTCTATTTCGGCCTGTTCGAGGAAGGCGAGCCGGTTTCCGTGATCGGCGTCTATCCGCCGGCGGCGGTGCCGCTGCCCGAAGGCGGCGGCTGGGTTGCGGCGGGCAATGCGCTGGCCGCCTATCCCGTGCTTGCCGAGCGGATGAATGCGGTTTGCACCGCACTCCTGCCGGAAGTCCTGCCGACAGCGGCCGCCGTGGCGCGCCTCGCCGCACCGCGCCTGCTGCGCGGCGAGTGCCTCGATGCCGCCGACGCCGTGCCGGTCTACGTCCGTGACAAGGTGGCGCTGACGGTTGCCGAGCGGCTGGCGCAGGGAGGCAAGGCATGAGCGCCGTACTGGCCCCGCGCATCGAGATGCTGCCGATGAACGCGAACGATCTCGACGGCGTGCTGGCGATCGAGAACGCCGTCTACCCCTTCCCGTGGACGCGCGGCAACTTCGCCGATTCGCTGGCTGCCGGCTACAGCGCCTGGGTCTGCCGCATCGGCGGCGAACTCGTCGGCTACGCAGTCATCATGATGGTGCTCGACGAAGCGCACCTGCTCAACATCAGCGTCGACCAGAGCCGGCACGGCATGGGTTTCGGCGCCCGCCTGCTGCGCCATGCAATGTCGGTGGCACGCACGCTCGGTGCCCGCATGCTGCTGCTCGAGGTGCGACCGTCCAACGAACGCGCGCTGCAGCTCTACAAGCACTTCGGCTTCGTCCGCATCGGCGTGCGCAAGGCCTATTATCCGGCGCACGAAGGACGCGAGGACGCGCTGGTGCTGACGCATGCGCTGGCCGAGGTGAAGGCATGAATCTGACACGGGAGCAGATGCTGGAGGAGATGGGGCTCGGCCCGATCTGGCGCCTGCGCACGGCGCCGCCGGTGGACGAAATGCCGGCGGAGGACGACGTGCGGTCGGCACCCGCGCCGGACAGCGCTCCAAGCGTATCGGAGACAGCCGCGGCCTCCGCACCGCAGCGCCCGGCAGCACCTGTTGGCGCGCGATCGGCCGAGGCCGTGGCAGCGCTAGGCTGGCCGGAACTGCGCCAGTCGATTGCCGACTGTTCTGCCTGCGGCCTCTGCCGCGAGCGCAAGCAGGCGGTGCCCGGCGTCGGCGACGAGAACGCCGACTGGCTGTTCATCGGCGAAGGCCCGGGGTCGGAGGAAGATGCCCGCGGCGAGCCTTTCGTCGGGCAGGCCGGCAAGCTGCTCGACGCGATGCTGGCAGCGATCGATCTGGAACGCGGCCGCAACGTCTATATCGCCAACGCCGTCAAATGCCGCCCGCCCGGCAACCGCACGCCGGAGGCCGAGGAAATTACGGCCTGCTGGCCGTACCTGAAGCGCCAGATCGCCCTGATCCGCCCGAAACTGATCGTCCTGCTCGGCCGTGCCGCGCTGCAGGCCGTGCTGCACGAGGAGCGCGCACTGGGCGCCAGCCGCGGCAAGACCTTCGAATACCGTGACGGCGAACTGGTGGTGCCGGTGATCGTCACCTATCACCCGGCCTACCTGCTGCGCAACCTGCCGGACAAGGCCAAGGCCTGGGAAGACCTCTGCTTTGCGCGCCGGCTGATGCGCGAACAGCAGGCGGCCGGCATGGATCTGCCGCTGTCGCCGGCGTGAGTCCCGCCGTCGCGATGCGCCATCGCCTGATCCGCGCACTGGCCGTTTCCGCGCTTTCGGCGTGGGCTTCCTGCAGTCCTGCGGCCGAAGCCACCTGCCATGTCATCTACGGCGGCGAGGAAACCGCGCACCGAGTCCCGCCGGCTGCCGATCCCTACAAGGTGGCGGCGATGCCGGTCGGTTCCTACTTCCTGTTCCGGCCCTTGCTCGAAACCGAACCGGAGGAACTCGCGGCGCTCAAGGTCTATGTCTATGCCGACCTCGAGCGCGGCCCGGTCATCGTCCATCAGGGGGAATACGACTGGCCGCCCGTCGGCAGCGGACGCTACGGCTTCACCGGTCGCCAGCGCGCCTACGAGCCGATGCGCGACGGCGAACTGGAATACTGGTGCGAGGTGGCGGAATGAGGCGGCTGCAGGCACTTCTCGGTGCCGTGCTGCTGGCTTTTGCCTTCACTGCCATGGCGGAGGAGGGTGAGGTGAAGCTCCTCTTCGTCGGCGACATCATGCTCGACGACGGGCCCGGCCGGGCGATCGCTGCCGGGCGCGACCCGTTCGCAGCCTTCGAGCGCGATTTCGCCTGGGCCGACGTGCGCATCGGCAACCTCGAATGCCCGATCGCAACCAGCGGCCAGGCGCTCGACAACAAGATCGCCACCTTCCGCGCGCATCCGCGCGTGATCGAGCGCCTGCAGGGACGTTTCGAGGCACTCTCCGTCGCCAACAACCACTCCGGCGACTACGGCCAGGAAGCCTTCGTCGAAACGCTGGCGCTGCTCGACATCGCCGGCATCGCCGCCTTCGGCGGTGGCCACGACCTCACCGAGGCGCATGCACCGTACTGGATCGAGAAGAACGGCCTGCGCATCGCAATCCTCGGCTACAACGAGTACAAGCCGCGCAGTTTCGAGGCCGGGCCGAACTGGCCGGGTGTCGCCTGGAGCGAGGACAGCCACGTGCTGCGCGACATCGCGGCGGCGCGTGCAGCCGGTGCGGATATCGTCATCCCCTTCATGCACTGGGGCTGGGAACGCGAGCGGCAGCCTTCGGCGCGGCAGCGGCGCCTGGCCCACCTGATGATCGATTCTGGCGCCGACGCCGTCGTCGGCGGCCATCCGCACGTGACGCAGGGCGACGAAAGCTACGCCGGCAAGCCGATCATCTACAGCCTCGGCAATTTCGTGTTCGACGGTTTCGATACCGAGGCCGAAAAGACCGGCTGGCTGCTGCGCCTGCGCGTGGCGAAGGAAGGCGTGCTCGGCTGGGAAGTGGTACCGGCGCACATGGACGCCGAGGGCCTGCCACAACGGCAGGTGACCCCGAAGTAACTTCCGCGCGCTGTCAGCGCCGGGTCCGTGCCGGCGAGGCCCGCTTGCGTTCGCCCGCCGCCGCCTGCGCTGCCGCCATCCCGCGTTCCGCATCCTCCAGCCAGCACAGGGCATCCGCGTAGACGATGAAACGGTGCAGGTAGTCCGGCGCGAGGTCGCGCATGCGCTCCAGCGCCCGCAGCACGAGGCGGTGCGAGTTGAGCGGGCCGGCGTTTTCCGGGGCACTGGCAAGCGCCTGTGCCAGTTGCTGTTCGATGCCGAGGCGAGCCCAGTGCCCGCCGAACAGCTGGACGGATTTCAGGCCCGGCGCAGCGGCCTGCGGTGAGGTGCCGGCCGGCACGTTTCGCGTACGTGCGTCGCTGTCCGGCGCCACCACGTCGGTCGCGGCGAGGCGGGCGAGCAGGGCGCCGAGCGGTGTCGTGTCCGGCGGTACGCTTTTTTCCGGCGGTGTCGGTGCGGTGGCGTCGCTTTCCGGCGAGCGCATTTCCGCACAGCGTGCGCGGCAATCGGCGAGTGCGGCCGCGAGCTTTGCGTCGAGCAGGGCACGGGCCGGACCTTCATGTGCGGCGGCACGGCGGGCCAGCGCCTCGATGAAGCCGAAGCGCAGCGGGTCGAGGCGCGCGGCACCCTGATCGCGCAGCGCTGCGATGCCGGCGGACAGGTCTGCGAGATCGGCCTCGGCCGCTGCGGCCTCAGCCATTCGTTTCCCCGCTCGCCCGCTGGGTACGCGGCACCGGTGCCATCTCGACGCGGCGGTTGCGCGCACGGCCGGCGGCATCGGCGTTCGAGGCCACTGGCTGTTCCGGCCCGAAGGCGGCGGCGAAGACGGCCGACGACGGCACGCCGTCGTCGATCAGCGCCCGCGTCACCGTCAGCGCGCGCTGCGCCGAAAGCTCCAGATTGTCGGCGAAGCGGTGGTTGCCGTCGCGCAACGGCTTGTCGTCGGTGAAGCCGCTCACCATCAGCATTTCGTTGCGCGTCGCGAGGTAGGCGGCGAGCGGTCCGGCGAGGCTCTTCAGGAGCTGGCGTCCCTCCGGCTGCAGCTGGTCGGAGTTCAGCGCGAAGAGCACGCTGCCGCTGATGCCGATGCGACCATTGGCGAGCGTCACGCGGCCGGAGGCGAGTGGTCCGGCAAGCGCCTTTTCGAGCGCCATGCGCCGCTGCTCCTCGGCCTCGCGCTTGGCGATCTCGGCCTCCAGCGTGCTGGCGAGTTCCATCTGCACGCCCAGCACCCCGACGAGGATGATCACGAAGGCACCGAGCAGGCCGGCCATGAGGTCGCCGAAGACGGCCCAGACCGGTGCCGTCTGCTCGACGCTGGCGTCGACTTCCTCCATTACGCAGCGGCCTCGGCCAGCGCGCCTGCCGATGCCGGTACGGTGCCGAGGCGCTGCAGGTCAGCCACCAGGCGCTGTTGCGAGAGCAGGCTGAGGTCGATCAGCTCGCGTGCCTGCGCCACGGTGTAGGCGAGTTGCTCGTCGCTGCGCAGCAAGGATTTCTCCAGGCTTTCCTCGATGCGTGCCAGGCCGCCGAGCAGGCGCTCGTTGGCGGTGCCGAAATGCTCGACGGCACCGGCGAAGGCATCGCCGAGCGCGGCCATCTCCACGGCGCTGCCGGTGATCTGCGCCGCCGATGCGCTGATGCTCTCGCCGATCCGCGCCGCCTCGGCGCTGGTGCGTTCGGCGAAGTGGCGGCCGGTTTCCTCGAGCAGGCCGCCGGCCGAGGCCACCAGCGCCTCGATGGCGCTGCGCTGGTCGGCCGCGCTCTGCTGCGTGGCGGCGAGCAGGGCGTCCAGCGTCGCCATGATGCGGCTGCGCTCGTCGAGCAGCGCGTTGTCGCGCGCCATGCTCTCGCTCAACTGCTGGCGCAGCTGGCCGATCACCTCGGCGGCGACGCGCGGCGCCTCGGCTGCGGTCTGCATCAGGCGTGCGATCTCGTCGATGGTGCGTGTCGCGTGGGATTCGGCGTGCTCGGCCATGCTGCGGGCAGTTGCTTCCAGCGTGCGGCAGATCTGCTGCTGCTGGGCCACTGTAGCGGCCCCGGCAGCCTGCCATTCGCGCTGCAGCGCAGCGGCCATCGCTTCGACCGTCGTCGCCATCTGTGCCATGCGCTGCTCGTCGCGGGCGGCGAGTTCGCCCTGCAGGGCCGCATGTGCCTCGCCGACACCGGCCAGCAGCGCTGCGCTGCGCTGTTCGACACCCTGCGCATGCGCATCGAGCGCCTCGCGCAGGCGCGTGACGGCGGCCTCCTGATGCTGCGCCTGCTGTTCGAGCGCGGCTGTCCAGCCCTGTTCGACATGGCGCACCGTGCCATCGAAGCGCGTCGCCAGCCCGTCGAGCTGCTTTTCCAGCGTTGCGGCGACCCGTTCATGCAGCGCGACCGTATCGCGCGCGACGGCATCCATCGCTGCCTGCACCGCCGGGCCGATCTGTTCGCCGGCCAGGCGGGCGCTGTCGGCGAGGCTGCCGCGCAGCGACGCGTCCACCGATTGCGCCAGCGCAGTGAACGCCGTGCCGGTCTCGCGCTGGAAACCTTCCTGTCCGGCGAGCAGGCGTTCATCAAGCTGGCGCTGGCGGGCTTCCATCTGCGTCATCAACGCCTGCAGCTTGTCGACCACCGCCGGTAGCGCTTCGCCCTGCGCCTGCAGTGCGCGCCAGGTCTCCTGCCGCTCCTGTGCGAGCGAGAAGCGGCGCAGCGGGCCGGCGATCTGCGTGTCGAGCAGCAGGCCCGCCCGCACGCGCTCGCGGCGGCACAGCGACGAAATCAGCCCGAGCATGGCCGAGGCGGCGACGCCGGCGACCGAGGTGCCGAAGGCGAGGCCGAGGCCCTTCACCGGTGCGGCCAGCGTGGCGCGGATCGTCTGCAGGTCGGTCGTACTCTCGAGGGCCATGACCGCGCCGTTGAGCGTCACCGTCATGCCGAGGAAGGTACCGAGCATGCCCAGCATCACCAGCAGCCCGACGAGGTAGGGCGTCACCGCCGGGCCGGGCAGGCCGATGCGTTCGCCGTCGATGCGCAGGCGAACGACGTTCTGCAGCGACGCGGGCACGCGCAGCAGCCAGTCGGAAAGCGTCGCCAGATCGGCCGGAATGTCGGCCAGCGACTGCCGCAGCGCGGTGGTGTCCTGATCGAAGCGGCGCAGTTCCATGGCCCCGGCGACGTAGATGGCGCCGATCAGCAGCGTCATCGCGAAGGCGAGCGGGTGGGAAAGGGCGTAGCCGGCCGCGATCCAGCCGACGGCGGAAAGGCCGGCCGCAAATGCGGCAATGCTGAGGTTTCTACTGTTCATTGTGTGTGGCCTGTTTCAGTCGCGTGTGTGGCGTGCAGCGAAATCCCGTGTTCAAGTGTTTCCATCAATCCCATTACCGGCTGCAGGCGAAGTTCGAGTTCGGCCTCCAGCACCGCGAGCAGTTCGGCGCGGAAGCTGGCGAGCCAGCCGCCGGGCAGCATCCAGGCCGTGGCATCGTCCGTTGCCGAGCCGCGCAGGGCCTCGAATCGGCGCTCCAGCAGCCGCGGGATGCCGGCCAGCAGCGCGCGTTCGCGCTCGGCGAGGGCCGCCTGCAGCGCGCCGTCGATCCCGGGCAGCGCTCGCACCGCGCCCGGCAGCCCGGCAAGTACATCGCGGGCCGCGGCGCGCAGCAGGTTGACGTTCGCTTCCATGTCGCGCTGCTGGGCGAGGTAGAAGTGGCGATAGGGCGTGAAATCAACGCCGGCCGCTCCCCCCGTTCCGGCCGGCGGCGCCGGCATGCGCACCTGGCTGCGGCTCCTGCCGCCGCCGGAGGCTTCCGGATTCACAAGCGTCGCCTGCAGCCGCGTCAGTTGCGCCTGCAGTGACGCCAGGGCCGCGCCGGCGTCCGCTGGCGGCGGTGTCAGGGCGCTCGCGGGGCGAGCCGGCGTACCCAGCACGCGGCCGAGCGCAATGGCATCGGTCAGGGCGATCCAGTGGCTGATACGCTCGGCAAAGGACGCCTTGCCGTCAGCGTCGATGGCGCCGGTTTCGCCCAGCGTAGCCAGCATGCGTACGAGCCGTGGCGCGTTCAAGCGCGTGCGCGGCAATGGTTGTTGCCTCATGCTGTGATGCGAGTGTTCCGCCGGAAAAGCCGCGCAGGCTACACCAAAGCGGGGGGGCTGAACAGGATTGACAGCCCCTTGTCATGCTGTCGATTAACAATCAGGAGGGCTGCCCGGACCTTTGCTGCGTCGGTGTTCTAGTCAGGGGCGGAAAGGGGCACGGTATCGAGGTGGCCGGCCGGATTCGCTTCTTTTCGGGTGAGAACTTGTCGATGCTGCCCCATTTGGCTGATTTCACCGGAACTGCGCGGGCTTTTCGCGCAATTCCGGTGAAATGATGGGACAGGTGCTTGCGCCGGCAAGTCATGCTGCTGATTCCGACCCTGAATAGCGATTCGGTTCTTTGCCTTCCTGTACGGCCCAGAAAAGCAGAACAATCCATCCGATCAGAGGGATGAACCAGAGAAGAAGAAACCATCCGCTTTTATTGACGTCATGCAAGCGGCGGGCGCCGACTGCCAGCGACGGCAGCAAAACCCCCAGGGAAAAGAGCCCGGAAAGCGTTTCACTGACCATGCCCGTTGCCAGTGATACGAGAAATGTAAAAAGAAAGAACCACCAGTACTCTGATCGGGAGGCCCGCCCCTCGAACGCCGCGTACTTGGAAAAACAAGTCTTGATGGATTCGCCGAACGTCATTTTCATCTCTCCCTATTGAAATGGCTTGGGACTGCATCGGTACAACTGTTTCTGATTCTTGGTTCACCGCCCTTGGCACGGTAGGGCGCACACTGTTTGAATTAACCGGACTGCGCAGCTTCTCGCGCGGGTCCGGTTGAATGATTTGTTAGATCGGGTTTAACGAAAGCCTCGTCAAGCTTCCGGTACATACTCAATGATTTCTCGGACTCGCTCTTGATATTTTCGTATAGCGATTCAGCAATCACTCGAATCGCGTGCCTCTCTTGATCAGTGAGTTTCGGATACTTGTACTTCTCAATGTGTGCGAGGATTTTTGCCCTGCGGTCGATATACAGATTTGATGAACTGCCACCACATTGATTCGCTAGCTGCGCTTCCCATGAAACGTAGTTTTTGTGGTCATCCTTCTGCCGCTCATTGCACTTCTTGCAGACGGGAACGATATTGCCGGGATGGTGAAGTCCGTATTCGGAGCGGTTGAACATAACCAAGTGTTCAACCTGAAGTTTGTCTTGCTTCGCACAGTACGCGCACCCATCGTTGAAGTCGGCTCGTATTTGCTCCCAAATTGCTTTGCCTTTTCCTGAGCCCGTATTAAAGGAACGACCAAGATAGTGCTCGCCGACAGATGTGAGAAATGCGCGGACTGCGGTGTTGGCGGCATCAGATGGAGTGTTGTAGACGGCCATAAGATCTAACCTACTAGTGAGACGCCATAAGTGGCCATTATTCCGGCGCCACTGGCAATTCAGCTGGAAAAGTGGACAGCAGGAAGAGCTTGTCTTTTCTGGGATTGGCGCATGGAAAATGCATATCCGTGCAACATTTAATTTCCGACAAAATTGGCAGGCGCATTTCTTAGGATAACGACATATCTGCGGTGATTGTATCTACGTCATGCCGTAGCGCAAAGCTTAAATCACGCCGGCATCGCGCAGCTTCTCGATCTGCTCGTCGGTGAGGCCGCCGATCGTGCGCAGCACGTCTTCCGTCTGCTGCCCCAGCAACGGCGGCGGGCTGCGGTAGGCCACGGGGGTGCGGGCGAGCTTGATCGGGTTGCCGACCAGCTTCACTTCACCGGCGGTCGGATGCGGCATCGTCACCACCATCTCGCGTGCGGCGAGCTGCGGTTCGGCAAAGACTTCTTCCAGCTTGTTGATCGGGCCGCAGGGTACGTCGGCGGCTTCCAGCCGTTCCAGCCAGTGCTGTTTGGTCTGCGTTTTCGCGCGTGCTTCGATGGCGGCATCGAGTGCGGCGCGGTTGCGTACGCGGGCGGCGTTGCTGGCGAAGCGTTCGTCGTCGGCCATGCCGGGCAGGTCGAGCACTTCGCAGAAGCGGCGGAACTGGCCGTCGTTGCCGACGGCGACGATGAAGTGGCCGTCGCTGCTGGCGAGCACCTGGTAGGGCGCGATGTTGGGGTGGGCGTTGCCCATGCGCCTGGGGCTGACGCCGGAACAGAGGTAGTTGAGCGCGAGGTTGGCGAGGCTGGCGACCTGCGTGTCGAGCAGCGAGACGTCGATGTGCTGGCCGAGCCCGCTCTTCTCGCGCTCGATCAGCGCCGCCTGGATGGCGTTGGCGGCGTAGAGGCCGGTGAGGATGTCGACCAGCGCCACGCCCACTTTCTGCGGGCCGCCGCCGGGGCAGCCGTCGGCTTCGCCGGTGACGCTCATGAGGCCGCCGATGCCCTGGATGATGAAGTCGTAGCCGGGGCGGTCGGCCCACGGGCCGTTCTGGCCGAAGCCGGTGATCGAGCAGTAGATCAGGTGCGGGTTGAGCTTCGCGAGCGATTCGTAGTCGAGGCCGTATTTCTTCAGGCCGCCGACCTTGTAGTTTTCGAGCACGACGTCGCACTTCATGGCCAGGTCGCGCACGATCTTCTGCCCCTCCGGGTGCGCGAGATCGATGGTCACCGATTCCTTGTTGCGGTTGATGGCGAGATAGTAGGCGGCCTCGCTGGTGTCCCTGCCTTCGGCGTCCTTGAGGTAGGGCGGGCCCCAGGCGCGGGTTTCGTCGCCGCTGCCGGGGCGCTCGACCTTGATCACCTCGGCGCCGAGGTCGGCCAGCAGCTGGCTGCACCACGGCCCGGCGAGGACACGGGAAAGATCGAGGATGCGGAGGTGGGAAAGCGGGGCGGCGTCGGACATGGCGGGCAGGGTCGATGGCGAAGCCCCGATTTTGCCACCCGAACGTGAAATACTGCGTATGACCTTCGGCCAGCGCGGGCGTAGAATCGGCTGAAAATCATATAAAGCAACGTCCAGGGCAGAGGGAAGCCATAACAATGACGAAGAAGATCGGGCGTTTCGACATCGTGCGTGAACTCGGGCGAGGCGCGCAGAGCGTAGTCTATCTCGCACGCGACCCGCACCTCGAGCGCGAGGTGGCGATCAAGACGCTGCATTTCACGCGGCCGGACCCGGAGCAGAACAAGGTGCTGCTGGCCGAGGCGCGCACCGTCAGCCAGATGCGGCACCCGAACATCGTGCCGATCTTCGAGGCCGGCGAGGAGGGCGGTGACCTTTACCTCGTCTTCGAGTTCGTGCCCGGCAAGAACCTCGGCGAATACCTGCGCGAGAGCGGGGCGCTGTCGCCGGTGCGTGCCATCTCGGTGATGCAGCCGGTGCTCGACGCGATCGCGCATGCGCATGCGCTGGGCGTGATCCACCGCGACCTGAAGCCGACCAATATACTGATCAACGAGGACGGCTTTCCGCGCGTGATGGATTTCGGCATCGCCGCGCGCGTCGAGCAGGCATCGGCCGAGGGCGGCGACGGCGAGCGACTGATGGGCACGCCCTCGTACATGGCGCCGGAATACGTGCTGCGGCAGGAAATCGGCGAGCGCACCGATGTCTTCGCTGCCGGCCTGATCTTCTACGAACTGCTGACGGGGCAGCGGGCGATCCAGGGCAACGACCTGTTCGCGCTGCTGCACCGGATCACCTCGACCGACATCCGCCTGCCGCCGGACACCCGGCTCGACGAGCGGATCACGGCCATCCTCTACCGGGCCATCGCCCGCGATCCGGAGAGCCGCTACGCGACGGTGGCGCAGTTCCGCGAGGCGCTCGATGACTACCTCGACCCCGAGGAGGAAACCGGTGCCGCAACCGCAGGCGGGCAGGGGACGATCGAGTTCCTGCTGCGGCGCATGCGCCACAAGAGCGATTTTCCGGCGCTGTCGGAGTCGGTGGGGGCGATCAACAAGATCGCGGCGTCGGACCGCGAGAGCATCGGCAAGCTGTCGAGCACGATCCTCAAGGACTTCGCGCTGACCAACAAGATCCTCAAGCTGGTCAATTCGGCCTTCTACCGGCAGGCGGGAGGCGGCAACATCAGCACAGTGTCGCGGGCGGTGATGGTGCTCGGCTTCGATGCGGTGCGCAACATCGCGATCACCGTGCTGCTCTTCGAGCACCTGCAGAACAAGGGCAACGCCAACCAGTTGAAGGACGAGTTCCTGCGTGCCAACTTCGCCGGCATCCTGGCCAAGGATGTCGGCCTCCGCACCGCGCAGCGCGATGTCGAGCAGGCTTTCATCTGCTCGATGTTCTACAACCTCGGCCGGATGCTGGCGCAGTACTACTTCCCCGAGGAGGGCGAGGACATCCGTCGCCTGGTGGAGCAGAAGGGGATCAGCGAAGATCGCGCGGCCCACGAGGTGCTCGGCATCTCGTTCGAGGAAATGGGCGTCGGCATCGCGCAGCACTGGGGTTTCCCGCCGCTGATCGTGAACACGATGCGCCGCCTCGCGCCCGGCTCGGTGCGCAAGGGTGCGACCGGCGAGGAGCGCCTGCGCGTGCTTTCCGGGTTTTCCAACGAGCTGTGCAGCGTCATTGCGGCGGCGACGCCGGAGCAGCGGCAGAAGGAGATCCGGAAGGTGACGTCACGCTTCGCCGACAGCGTGACGCTGAGCGAGAAGGACCTGCAGGCGACGCTGGAGAAATCGATGACCGAAGTGGCGCAGTTTGCCAGCGTCATCCAGCTCAACCTGAAGCAGACGCCGTTCGGGCGGCAATTGCGTTCGCTCAGCGGCAGCAAGCTGCAGGAGGCGGAGGCGGCGGCCGAAAAGGCCGGCGATGCCGGTGCCCCCGGCGGCGATGTGCCGGTCGATACTGCGGGCGCGCTGGCCAGTTCGGCGCTGGTCGAGGCGCCGGTCATGGCGTCGCTGGAAGGGACTTCCTCCGGCATTCGCCAGCCTGCGAACGTGGAGGCGATCCTCGCCGCCGGCATCCAGGACATCAGCAACTCGCTGGTTGAGGATTTCTCGCTCAATGACATGCTGCGCATCATCCTGGAGACGATGTTCCGCGCCAAGGGCTTCCGGCGCGTGATCCTGTGCATCAAGAACGCCAAGGCGAACACGATGCAGGGGCGCTTCGGCTTCGGGCCGGATGCAGCGGAAACTGCCAAGGCCTTCAATTTCCCGCTGTCGTTTACGCCGGACATCTTCCACGCGGCGATTTCCAAGGGCGTTGATCTGCTGATCAGCGACATCAACGACCCGAAGATTTCGTCGCGGGTGCCGGAGTGGTACCGGAAGTCGGTCAATGCCGGGACCTTCGTGCTGTTCCCGCTGAACATCAAGGGCAACCCGGTGGCGCTGATCTATGCCGACATGGAGGAGGCCGGTGCCATCGTGATCCCGGAAAAGGAGCTGTCGCTGTTCCGCACGCTGCGCAACCAGGCGGTGCTGGCGATCAAGCAGTCGATGTAGGCGCGGACGAAAAAAAGGCCGGGAATTCCCGGCCTTTTTTGTTGTAAGGGTCGCTTACCAGAGCTTCCACCAGGGTTCGGTGCGGTTCAGGCCGCGCACGTAGTATTCGCTTTTCGGGTAGTTCTTGCGCATGACGCGCTCCGAGTCGTCGCGCAGGTCGGGCATGCCGAGCTGGTCGTAGCCCTTGACCATGATGAACAGCGCTTCCTCGATCGCCGGTGCGTCCTGGTAGGTCTTGACGGCGAACTGCGCGCGATTCACGGCGGCGAGGTAGGCGCCGCGCTTCATGTAGTAGCGGGCGACGTGCACTTCGTGCGAGGCCAGCGCATTGACCAGATACTTCATGCGCAGGATGGCATCCGGCGTGTATTTGCTGTCCGGGAAGCGGCTGGCGAGTTCCTTGAAGGCATCGAAGGCGTCCTTGGCCGATTTCGGGTCGCGCTCGGTTGGGTCCTGCGCCGAGACGTGGCCGAGGAGGCCGAGGTCCTCGTTGAAGTTGATCAGGCCCTTCAGGTAATAGACGTAATCGACGTTCGGGTGGTTCGGGTGCAGCTTGATGAAGCGGTCGCAGGCGGCGATCGCGGAGGCAGGCTCGTTGGCCTTCCAGTAGGCATAGGCGATCTCGACCTGCGCCTGCTGGGCGTAGCGGCCGTAGGGATAGCGTGCTTCGAGCTTCTCGAAGTACTTGACGGCGTTGTCGTACTGGCCGTCGTTGAGCGCTTCCTTGGCCGTCGTGTAGAGCTTGTTGGCCGACCAGCCGACCGTTTCGTCCTTCGGTTCGCCAAAAATGCCGCAGCCGCCAAGCAGGATGGCCGTGAGGAGCGAGACGATAACCGCTAAACTACGCATGATGAAGAATCCGGACAAGAAATCGAAAAATCCCCCTGCGCCGACGCCGGCAAAGGCTTCCGAAACTGCAGAAGGGCGCGGCGATGATAGCACACCGCTTGCCCTGACCGCA
>JAKJEY010000044.1:0-250 GCA_022705165.1 Pseudomonadota bacterium | reverse complement strand
CCGATTGCGGCGGTGCGCGCCTTGATCACGTGCTCGCCGGCCTGCTGCCGCAGCATTCGCGCAACCGGCTGCAGGGCTGGATCCGCGACGGGCGCGTGCAGGTAGGCGGTCTGCCGGTCAGCGAACCCAAGCACAAGCTGTGGGGCGGCGAGGCGATCCTGGTCGCAGAGGTGCCCGACGAGACGCTGGCGGCGGCCGTGGCTGAGGATATCCCGCTCGACATCGTCTACGAGGACGAGGCGCTGATCGT
>JAKJEY010000043.1:14639-14951 GCA_022705165.1 Pseudomonadota bacterium | reverse complement strand
CCCAGGGGACGCGACGCAGGACTTCGGCGGCGCGCACGGTGAGGTCGCCGAGGTTTCCGAGCGGCGTGGCGACCACATACAATGCAGGGAATTCTTCTGTCATGACACGGATGTTCTTCTCGAAGCCCAACGATACCACGGACGGCGCCCGCGCCGAGACGCTTGCCGCCGCCTACCTGAGCCGGCAGGGCCTGCGTATCGAGACGCGCAATTTCCGCGTCCGTGGCGGCGAGATCGACCTCGTCTGTCGCGAAGGCACGACACTGGTTTTCGTCGAAGTGCGCCTGCGTCGCAATGTCGCCTACGGCGGGG
>JAKJEY010000043.1:0-14542 GCA_022705165.1 Pseudomonadota bacterium | reverse complement strand
CACGCCACTATCTGGCGAAAGTACCCGACACCCCCTGCCGTTTCGACTGTGTGCTGCTGTCCGGACTCGCTGACACCGACATCGAATGGATCCGCGATGCGTTTTCTGCCGACGCTGATCATTAGTCTCGTGCTCGCCCTCCCCCACGCCCGTGCGGAGGAGGTGAAGGTCCTCGTCCAGAGCTCACCGCTCGCCGGCAGCCAGTACTACGCCTTGTCCTCCGTCTGGGGCGAAATCCGCACCGGTGACAAACTGTTACTGAAAAGGGAACCGGAGAACCGGCATGATGCGAATGCCATCCGTGTCGAATGGAACGGTCACCAGCTCGGCTTCGTGCCGCGCGCCGAGAACCGGGCCCTGGCAGCGGCAATGGATCGCGGCGAGAAGGTCGAAGCGCGGGTGGCAAGATTGAAGCGGCACCGCAATCCCTGGCAGCGCGTCGAATTCGAGGTGTACCTGGTCCTCTGAAACGGCTCGATTGCTCACGGGCCCGGAGGTCGTGACCGCCCCCCGGGCCGCCCGACAGGCAATCCGGGTTAGAATCGCACGACATTTATTACTCGCTACAAGCCTTTCCGCATGGACCTCATCGAACGCATCAGCCAGCATTTTCAGGACAGCGCCCAGACCAAGCTCGACGCAATGGAACTGCTCGCCGCCCCCATTTCCGACGCCGTGCAGACGATGGTCGCCTGCCTCGTCAACGACGGCAAGATCCTCGCCTGCGGCAACGGCGGCTCCGCCGGCGACGCACAGCACTTTGCCGCCGAACTGGTCGGCCGTTTCGAGGCAGAGCGCCAGGAACTGGCCGCCATCGCCCTGACCACCGACAGCTCCATCCTCACTGCCGTCGCCAACGACTACGCCTTCGATGTCGTCTTCGCCAAGCAGGTGCGCGCGCTCGGCCGCGCCGGCGATGTCCTGCTCGCCATCTCGACCTCGGGCAACTCCGTCAATGTCATCAAGGCGATCGAGGCCGCGCACGACAACGACATGAGCGTGGTCGCACTGACCGGCAAGGGCGGCGGCAGGATCGGCCAGATGCTGCGCGAAGGCGACATCCATCTCTGCGTGCCGGCCGAGCGGACGGCGCGCATCCAGGAGACCCACCTGCTCGCCATCCATTGCCTGTGCGATGGCATCGACTGTCTGCTACTGGGAGTTGAAGAATGAAGAAAACCCTGATTGCCGCCCTGCTGGCAGCGCTGATTGCCCCCACTCTCTCCGGCTGCGTCGCCGCGGTCGCCACCGGCGCCACCGCGGGCGCACTCGCCGTCATGGATCGTCGCACCTTCGGCACGCAGACCGAGGATGAAGGCATCGAGTGGAAGATCCTTGGCAACCTGATGAACAAGTACGGCGAGAAGGTGCACGTCAACCAGACGAGTTACAACCGCAAGGTGCTGCTCACCGGCGAGGTCCCTGACGAGAAGACGAAGGAAGACATCGAACGCATGGTGCGCGGGATCTCCGGTGTCCAGGATGTCTGGAACGAACTGCAGATCGGCCCGCCCTCGACCTTCCAGAACCGCAGCAACGACGCCTACATCACTTCCAAGGTCAAGGGGCGCTTCGTCGATGGCGGCAAGTTCCGCGCCAATCTGGTGAAGGTGGTCACCGAGGCAGGTACCGTGCATCTGCTCGGGATGGTGACGCGCGCGGAGGCCGACTCGGCAATCGAGATTGCGCGCACCACCGCCGGCGTGAAGAAAGTCGTCAATGTGATGGAGATCATCACGCCAGAGAAGGCGAAGTCACTCGACGTGCCGCCACCGGACTCGGGCAACACGCAGCAACCGGCGCCGGTCCAGTAGCTATAGCCAACCCGCAGCTCAGGCGGCGATGGCCCGCCTGAGTCCGCGCATCAGGCAGCCGATCGCCGGCAGCTTCATGTAGAGCTCCTCGGCAGCATCCCAGTAGTCGCGGTGATAAGTGACGTAGCCGCGATCGTCAACGCGCAGGTGCGTCACCCCGCGCATCACCTGCATCTCGCTGCCGGTGAAGCGCATCCGGTAGTACAGTTCCCAGACTAGCATCACACCGTTCGCCGCCTCGATGCGCTCGGTAACGGCAAACCGCGGCTCGCTGATCTGGCGATACATGTGGTGGAAGATCCCCTGGATCGCCGCCACGCCGCGCACCTCGTTGAACGGATCCTTGAAGTACGCATCGCCCGCATAGAACTCGGGAAAACGCGCCACGCCCTCCGGCGTCAGCTTCTGGTAAAAATCGACCAGGCGATCCAGCGGGCGATCGGGTGGGAATTCGGCATTCATGACTCAACCTCCGGCAAAGCGCCGCACCAGCGGCAGATAGATTCGTGCCGGCAGCAGTGCCAGCAGCTTCATGAAGCGCGTGAAGCGCTTTGGAAAGTGGATTTCGAAGGCCTTGCCGCGATAGCCGGCGATGATCTCGTCGGCGGCGGCTTCCGGCGTCAGCAGTGCCGGCATCGCGAAATCGTTTTTCGCGGTGAGCTGCGTCGCGACGAAGCCGGGATTGATCAGGCGCACGCCGACACCGCGCGGCTGCAGGTCGAGCGCCAGCGATTCGGCGAAATTGACCAGTGCCGCCTTGCTCGGCCCATACGCCAGCGCCTTCGGCAAGCCACGGTAGCCGGCGACGCTCGCCACCAGCGCTATGTCCCCGCAGCCCTGCGCGATGAGGTGCGGCACGACGGCGGCAGCGAAGGCATAGGCACCGCCGACATTGACCGCCAGCGTGCGCTCGACGACCGCGAGATCGATCTCCCAGCCACGCATCGGCACGTAGTCGCCGGCAAGATAGATTGCCGTATCGATACCGCCCCAGGCACCGACGATCGTCGTCGCGGCCGCCGCCATCGCCGCGGCATCGGTCGCATCGCAGGGCAGCACCATTGCCTGAGGCGCCACATCGACGACGGCGCGCAGTCGCGTCGTGCTGCGTGCCGAAATGGCGACGCGCGCGCCCTCCGCCAGCAGGCGGCGCGCCAGCGCCGCGCCGATGCCGCTCGACGCGCCGAAGAGCCAGACGCGGCGCCCGCGCCAGTGGGTGACCGGAGCATTCATCGCCGCGTAAAGGAAAGTGTCACCTCGCCGAGATGGAAGCCCCACTTCTTCATCGCCGAACGATTGAGCATCACCCGCTCGTCGATGAGGAACATCCAGTCGTCGAAGTCCACGTGATAGACCTTTTCACCGACCGGCAAGGCCAGCACGTAGCGCCAGTGCAGCGCGTTGCCGGCGGCCTCCCCGCTCGCCTCGCCGATGACGTCGTCGGCGCGGCCACGATAGCGCCCCTCGCCATCCCGGGTAATCGTCCACACGCGTCGCGATGTGGTGCCGTCGGCCCACGTGAAATGCTCGTCCAGCGTGCCGACATTGCCCTGCCAGGTGGCCTCGATCACGACCGTGAAGCGCTTGATCACCTCGCCGCTGCGATCCTGGAACATGCCCCAGCCGTCGATGGTGCCGTTGAAATAGCGTGCAAGGTCGAGCACCGGCTGCTCGGCCCGGTAGCGTTCGACGGGAACGCCGGCGCACCCCGCCAGCCCGAGGGTCAGGAAGGCGGCGAGCGCGCACCAGCGTCGGGTTTTCATGAGCACACCTCCAGTTCGTTGCGCCAGCGCCAGGCCAGCGTGGCAGCGGCAGCCTTGAAGAAAACCGGCAGCAGGCAATAGACGAGCGCCAGCGCCTGCAGGCCCGCATCGCCACCTGTACCGCCACGTGCATCGCCGCCCGGCTCGTAGCCAAGCAATGCAAGCAGCGGCAGGGCGAGGCCGGCGGCGAGCGCCAGATTGAGCTTGGCGATGAGGTTCCACCAGCCGAAGTACCCCCCTGCCCCGGCGCTTGCCATCGGACTCTCGGCAATGTCGGCCAGCAAGGCTGGCGGCAGTGCCAGATCGGCACCGAGCGCAAGGCCGGTCAGCAGGCAGACAGCGGCAAAGGCCGCGACGTCGCCAGCGCCCAGCGAGAGTGCGAAGACGAAAGCAATGCACGCGACCGCCATCGACACGAGCCAGGCACGGATTCGGCCGATACGCCGGGCAAGGAACACCCACAGTGGCAGGCCGGCAACCCCGGCGACGAAGTAGAGGGCGAGGAAGATTCCGCTCATCGCCTCCGCAGCGAGGACGTCGGCAACGAAGAAGAGCACCAGCGTCGCCGGTAGCGCAGCAGCGATGCCATTGAGCAGGAAGATGCCGACGAGGCGCACGAAGCGTCGGTCGCGGAAGGCGTGCCGCAGCGTCGCCAGCGATGCGGGCGGAGTAGCGGGACGGGACGGGTCAACGCGGGCGAGGCGCTGCCTGTCACCGGCAGCACCGAGCACGGTGACGACGGCCGCCAGCACCAGTAGCGGCACGAAGAGCCAGGACAGGCGGGCCAGACCGGCCGCCGTATCGGCCGCGAGCAGCAGCGGCAGCAGGCTCGCGAGGATCACGCCGAAGAGTCCGAAGCCCTCGCGGCTGGCGGTGAGCAGCGTACGCTCGCCGCTGTCGCGCCCTATCTCTGCCCCCCAGGCCTGATAGGCAACGCTAGCCAGGCTGAAGCCGAAGTAGGTGGCAATCAGCGCCACCGTCAGCCAGAGCAGCGGGGACGAACTCCCGACACTCGCCGGATTGAACAGCAGCAGCATGCCCGCCGCAAGGAAGGGCAGCGCGACGACGACCAGCCGCGAACGGCGCGGCGTGCGGTCGGCCCACCAGCCGAGCAACGGATCGATGCCGGCATCGAGCAGGCGGGTGGCAAGCAGCAGCCCGCCGAGCAAGGCCAGGTTGATGCCCGCATCGGCATAGAGTCGTGGCACATGGACATAGACCGGCAGCGCCGCCATCGCCAGGGGCAGGCCGAACAGCCCGTAGGCCAGCCATTGCCGGGTCGGCATCGTGAAGCCCTCAGCCCGGCGGCAGTCGCAGCAAGGCTGCGCGTACAGCCGGGGCGGCGGTGCGCGGATCGAGCCAGAGGGCGAAGAAGCGACGCGCGAAGTCCACATCGGCGATCTCGCCGAGCGTCCGGGTTCCAAGGTAGAAACGGGCACCGCGATCGGGCAGGAAGAAGCCGGTGATCGTGTCGCCCTTCCTCACGTCGGGAAAGAGACGCTTCATCTCGCCCTCCCAGCGCTGCAGGTCGCTGTCGGCGGCGCCGAGGCGGCGCATCTCGTCCACGCTTGCTTCGACGATGCGGGCACCGGGGATGTCGCGCCGGTATTCGAGCGCGAGCGCGAATGGCGAATCATAGGGTGAATCGTCGCCCCCCTTCCCGGCAGCGGCGACAGGTTCGCGCCCGGCGACGTAGAGCGTGGCACGGTAGAGCGCGAAGCCGTACCAGCGCATCTCGCCACTGCCCCACTGCCGCCAGTCGGCGTGCGCCGCAGCCGTCGGCAGCGCACGCATGTCCTGGGTGGCCAGCGTCGGTGCCGCCGGCAAGAAAAGAGCGAGGCCCAGTGCGAGGAGGGAGGACAGTTGGCGCATGATCAGTCGTGCATCAGTTCGAACTGGTAGACGTCGGTGCAGCCGCTCCGGAATCCCGCCTCGCAGTAGGCGAGATAGAAGCGCCACAGGCGGCGGAAGGATTCATCGAAACCCTGGCGCGAAATTTCCGGCCATACGGTATCGAAGGCGGCCAGCCAGCCGGCAAGGGTACGCGCGTAGTCCGGCCCGAAGGCGAAGGCGTCGCGCACGGCCAGGCCGCTGCGCTGCGCGCTCCGGGCAAACACCGCCGGCGACGGCAGCATGCCCCCCGGAAAGACGTACTGCTGGATGAAATCCGTCCCCCGGCGGTAACGCGCGAAGAGATCGTCACGGATGGTGATCGTCTGGATCAGTGCGCGTCCCTCGGGCTTGAGCAGGCGGGAAAGCTGGCCAAAGTAGGTGCTCCACCAGCGCTCGCCGACGGCCTCGAACATTTCGATCGAAACGATGTGATCGTACTCGCCGGAGAGATCGCGATAGTCGCGCAGTTCGAGCTGCACCTGGCCATCGAGCCCGGCGACGCGCAGGCGCTCCTCGGCCCAGGCGAGCTGGGATGGCGAGAGGGTGACACCGTGCACTTCGGCCCCTGCTTCGCGCGCGGCGGTTTCCGCGAAACCGCCCCAGCCGCAACCGATTTCGAGAATGCGGTCGCCCGGACGCGCACCGATGCTGCGCAGGATGCGGCGATACTTGGCGAGCTGTGCCGAGGCCATGCTGCGCTCGCCATCCGACGAGTAGAGCGCTGCCGAGTAGCTCATCGTCGGATCGAGCCAGCGCCGGTAGAAGTCGTTGCCGAGATCGTAGTGCGCCATGATGTTGCGGCGCGAGCCGGATCGCGTGTTGGCATTCAGCAGGTGGCGGATGCGTGCAGCCACGAGATGGAAGGCGTTGCCGTAGACGGCGCGCGCAAGCGCGTCGCGATTGTCGGCAAGCACGGTCAGCAGCCGGGCCAGATCCGGACTGTCCCAGTCACCGTCCAGATAGCTTTCGGCAAAGCCGATGTCGCCGCGCGCCAGCACCGCATCGAAGAATGCAGAATCACGCACTTCCAGGACCGCGAGCGGCGCCCCGTTGCCGAAGCATGTAACGCCCCCGGCGGGCAGGCGGATTTCGAGCGAGCCGTGGGACATCTTTTCCAGCAGCCGGAAAATGGCCAGCGTTGCCCGGGTGTGCCGGGCGCCGGGAAGCTCCGCGGGCGGCAGCGTCGAATCGAGCGCATTCATCTTGTTGTCTCCTCAAGCGGGGGCGCGGGTTTGCGGAAGAAAGGCACATGCTTCAGCCAGAGGCGCAGCGCCTGCCAGTGGATACGGGCGACGACCCCGACGCTCTGCCAGGGATAGGCGAAGAAGGCGCGCAGCAGCGCCCCGGCGGCAAGCGGTTGCGGCTGGCCGCTGATCGCCGTATGCAGCAGGTCGCCCGCCTCGTCGGCGTGGTCGATGCGAACGCTGATACGGCCGCTGCGTCCGGTCTTGAAGCGGAAACGATAGAAGCCGTTCACCGCCATGAACGGCGAGACGTGGAAGACCTTGCGCGCGGTCAGCGTCTGCGCGGCGGTGATGGTGTCGCCATCCGGCGGCAGGAGCAGGTAGTTGTGGCGCTCGCCAAAGGTGTTGCTGACTTCGGCAAGCACGGCAACGAGTCCGCCGGAGCGGTCGTGGCAATACCAGAAGCTGACCGGATTGAAGACGTAGCCGAGCACGCGCGGAAAGGTCTGCAGGACGATAGTCCCGTCGGCAATGACGCCCTCACGGGCCAGCAGGCCGCGTATCCATGGCAGCAACGGCGTGCCGTCGCGCGGACCGTGGTCAACGACGTGAAAGCTGAAAATGCCGAAGCGGTCTAACGGTATGCGCGCTACCGGATCGAGCCGGTCGAGGGTCAGGCGCAGGAAGAAAACCGGATAGCGGAAGGCATGAATCGCCGGCCGCAGGCGGCGATGCATGACCTCGCCGAAACAGATCTCGGCAGCCATTGCAGTCGATGCAGGCTTCACACCGCCTCCAGCGCCTTCGCCACATGGACCACGCGGTCCTGATTCGTTTGCCAGGGAGCGAAGCATCCGAGTGCATTGGCCACGGCCAGACCGGACTTGAGTCCGTCCTCATGAAAGCCATACCCGCCCCAGGCGCCGCAATAGTGGATGCCATCGCGTCCGTTGATGTCGACGAGCTCGCGCTGTGCCGCGATTGCCGGCCCGTCGAAGATCGGGTGTGCGTAGGAGAACTCGGCAAGTACGTGCTCCGCCGCCGGCTCGCGCAAGGGGTTGAGCGTCACCGCCAGCGGGGTAGTGAATGGCACGGGCTGCAGGCGATTGATCAGGTAGGAGACCGCGACCGGCCGGCCGGATGCACTTCCCTTCGCCGCGCCATCGGCAAGATAGTTCCAGGCCGACCACAGGCTGCGGTCGCGCGGCAGCAGGGCGGGATCGGTATGCAGCAACGCGCGGTTGGGCTGGTAGTGCAGGCGGCCAAGGATTTCGCGCTCGCGTGCGCTGGCATTGGTGCCGAGGATTTTCAGTGCCTGGTCGCTGTGGCAGGCGAGGACGACTTCGTCGAAATGCTCCACGCCGTCGGCAAGGGTGAGCCGGACGCCCTGGCGACACCGCTCGAGATGGCATACGGGTGTTTTCGGAATGATCCGGCTTCCGTTTTCGACAATCGCACGGGCCAGCTTTTCGACATAGACGCGGCCGCCGCCCTTGACGGTCCGCCACAGCGGCCGGTCGAACACTTGCAGCAGGCCATGGTTGCGGCAGAAGCGAACGAAGGTGAGCAGCGGATATTCGAGCATCTGCCCCGTCGGGCAGGACCAGATCGCTGCCGCCATCGGCAGCAGGTACCAGTCGGCGAACGCCGGGGAGTACCTGTTGCGCTCCAGGTAATCGCGCAATGTCGTCGTCTCATCGGCATCGTTTTCGAGCCAGTCGACGCTTTCCCGGTTGAAACGCAGGACTTCAGACAGCATGCGCCAGAAGGCGGGGCGCAGCAGGTTGCGCTTCTGGCCAAAGACGGTCGCCAGACTGGAACCCGCCCACTCCAGTTCGGGAGAAGAGAGGCTTACGGAGAACGACATTTCCGTCTCGACGCCCTCGACATCAATCTCGTCGAAGAGCGCAGTGAGGTTCGGATAAGTGTGGTGATTGAAAACGAGGAAACCGGTGTCAACCGGATGCGTCACACCATCGATGGTGACGTCGACGGTATTCGTATGCCCCCCGAGGTAGCCTGCCGCCTCGTAAAGCGTGACCTCGTAGCGCTGCGACAGCAGCCACGCAGCCGACAGCCCCGAAATGCCGGCACCCACCACGGCGATCCGGCGCACCGGATTTTCTCGCTTCATCTCAGCCTCCGTGCCGGACTGCTAGTCGTTGCGACCGCTGATCTCGGCATAGGCCGAATGATTGTGGATCGACTCGAAGTTTTCGGATTTCACCGTCCACTCCGCGATGCGCGGCTCGCGCATCAGCCGCAATGCGATGTCGCGCACCAGGTCTTCCACGAACTTGGGGTTGTCATAGGCACGCTCGGTCACCCATTTCTCGTCCGGCCGCTTGAGCAGGCCGAACACCTCGCAGGACGCCTCTTCCTCGGCCATGCGTACGAGTTCATCGAGTGTCATCTCGCCGGAGAGGCGGGTGGAGATGGTGATGTGGGAGCGCTGGTTGTGCGCGCCGTACTCCGAAATCTTCTTCGAGCAGGGGCACAGGCTCGTCACCGGCGCGACGATTTCAAGACTGAGGGTGGAATACTGCCCCTCCGTCTTCTCCACGACCATCCGGGCATCGTAGTCGAGCAGGCTGCTGACGCCCGACACCGGCGCGGCCTTGCGGATGAACCAGGGGAACGAAAGTTCGATACGGCCGCTGTTCGCCTCCAGACGAACGAGCATCTCCTCGAGCATGCGCGTGAAGCCGACCTGCGTCAGCGGCGGGCGATCGGCCTCGAGGATCTCGACGAAGCGAGACATGTGCGTTCCCTTGACCTCCGGCGGCAGCCCGACCGACATCGATATCTGGGCGATCGTATGTTGGACCGTGCCGTCCGCATCGAACATCGCGATCGGGTAGCGCAGGCCTTTCACGCCCACCTGATGAATCGACAGGCGACGCTCGTCCGGCGTGGCTTGAACATCCGGCAAGGCGGCCAGGAAAAATTTCTCGGGTGCGTTCATGACTTGTTCTCCGTCTGGATTAGGGGGCGTGGCAGATTTCGTCGGGGATGGCTCAGGGTTTGCGGGCAAGGAATTCTTCGATCTTCGCGAGCATCTTCCGGTCGTCGGGATCGGAGAAGCTTGAGTAGGCAACGACTTCCCGACCACTGCGGTCGATCAGGTACTTGTAGAAATTCCACTTCGGTGTCGTGTCGCTGCGCTTGACCAGTTCGGCGAAGAACGGGTTCGCGTTGGCGCCCTTGACGGTGATCTTGGCGAACATCGGAAACTGGACACCGTAGGTGAGGCGACAGAAATCGGCGATCTCCTTGTTGCTGCCGGGCTCCTGCTCGCCGAAATCATTGGTCGGGAAACCGACCACGACGAGGCCGCGGTCCTTGAGGCGCGCATAGAGCTTCTCGAGGCCATCGTATTGCTTGGTGAAACCGCAGTAGCTGGCGGTATTCACCACCAGCACGACCTTGCCGCTGTAGTCGCAGAGCGACTGCGGCTTCTCGTCTGCCAGGCGCGGGAAGCTGTAGTTGAGGAGCGGCGGGCAGGCGTCGGCAGCGACGGATGGCAGCGGTGCCAGCAAGGTTGCAGCAAAAAGCGGCAGGAGGAGGCGCTTGATCATTTTCATTTCATCTCTCCATTTTTGTCATGGACAAACAACGCAGGAACATAGTTCCCTGAATGTGCGACAGACCAACCAGCGCCTGCAAAAGAATCTCGCAAATCGATGACTAAAGGCACCAAACCCATGACATGCCCGATATACGCCACAGGAGGACAGGCCGGACGCCACACAATACCGTCCTAGACAAATCTTTTTGGGTCACCTAAGATAGGCACATCAACCCTGCATGTCAACAGTTTGTCCAGGACAAATATGAACAGCGCCCAATTTTCGATTGCCGCCGTAGAACGTGACACCGGCCTCGCCAAGGACACGCTGCGCGTCTGGGAGCGCCGCTACGGATTTCCGACGCCGGCGCGCGACGCGAACGGCGAGCGCCTCTACCCGTCGGCGCAGGTGGAACGCCTGCGCCTGATCAAGCGATTGATGGACCAGGGTTTCCGGCCGGGAAAACTGGTCTCCGCAAGCGACGAGGAACTGACGGCGCTGGCCACCCCGGCCACGATCGCACCGGCGAGAGTCGATGACGGCACGCTCAGCGCGATCATCCGGCTGGTGAAGGGACACGATGTCGCCACGCTACGGAGCGCGCTGACGCAGACGATGCACCGCCAGGGCCTGCAGAACTTCATCCTCGACACCGTTCCGCAGCTGAACACGGCGGTCGGCGAGGCGTGGATGCGCGGCGAGTTCGAGGTTTTCGAGGAACACCTTTACACGGAGCAGATGCAGTCGCTGCTCCGCCAGGCCATCTCGGCGCTACCGGTGGCCAGCCGCGGCCCGCGCGTGGTCCTGACCACGGTCCCTGAAGAGCAGCACGTGCTCGGCCTCCTGATGAGCGAGTGCCTGCTGACACTGGAAGGGGCGACCTGCATCCCGCTCGGCACCCAGACGCCGCTCGCGGATATCGTGCGCGCAGCCTCGGCACACGCGGCCGACGTCGTCGCACTCTCCTTCTCCGCCGCCTTTCCCTCACGCCAGGTGCCGCCACTGGTCTCGCAGTTGCGCGCCGGCCTGCCGCCAGCGGTGGCGCTGTGGCTGGGCGGCGGCGGAAGCGGGCGCCTGCGCAGCGCGCCGGATGGCGTACGCGTCGTTCCCTCGCTGGCCGGCATCCTCGAAGCACTTGCCGATTGGCGGCAACAGGCGACGCGGTAGAATCGGGGCCATCGCCCCTTGGTCAGGAAGACCCCATGACGGCCTACCCGCCCCCTGTTTTCGAAAACAGAATCTGCCCTCCCGGACGACTGTCTGAAGCCGTTGCCAGCCTGCCCCGACCGCTGGTATTCACTAATGGCTGCTTCGACATCCTGCACCGCGGGCATGTCACCTACCTGGCACAGGCCCGCGCACTCGGCGCCGCAATGATCGTCGCACTGAACAGCGACACCTCCGTGAAGCGTCTCGGCAAGGGCGATGACCGCCCGGTGAACAAGCTGGAGGATCGCCTCGCCGTGATGGCCTCGCTGGGCTGCGTCGATCTGGTGACCTGGTTCGACGAAGACACCCCGCTCGCCCGCATCCTCGACTGCAGGCCGGACGTTCTGGTCAAGGGTGGCGACTGGCCGGTGGAGCGGATCGTCGGCGCGCCGGAGGTTCTGGGATGGGGCGGGAAAGTGCATTCCATCCCGTTCATCCACGAAAAATCGACGACGGCGCTGCTCGACAAGATTCGCCGGCTATAAGCCATCCCGCCCCTTAAGGGCGCGTTAAGGCCGCTGCCCGATCATCGGCAGGTGGCGTCTCTTCTGCGAACCCTGCTGCCCGCTCCTCTCCTCCTCTGGACGGCAATTTCCTCGTCGATAGCCGAAGAGGCGCCACATCAGCACCTCCCCGGCGCGGATGATGTCCGCGTCGTCCGCCAGGGCGAATCATTCCGTATCGAAATCGACATGTTCACGGCAGCGCCTCCCGCCAGGGCCTGGCACGTCCTGACGGATTTCGATCGCATGGCGGCGTTCATACCGAACCTCGAACGCAGCCGCATCGTCGAGCGCAACGGGAACCGGCTGCGCGTGGAACAGCAGGGAAAGGCCTGGTTCGGCCCCTTTTCGATCAGTTTCGGTTCGACGCGGGATATTGAACTCCAGCCGCCCCACGAAATCCGTGCGCGCCAGATCAGCGGCACGGCGAGGGCGATGACAAGCACGATGCGATTGATCCCGAGCGGCAGTGGCACCCGGCTCGAATACCGCGCCGAGCTCACGCCGGACGGCGGCTATCTGCCGCAGATGGTCGGCCCGGCGGCAATCCGCCACGAAACGGCGGAGCAGTTCTCCGCCATCCTTCAGGAAATGCTCCGTCGCTGATCGGGCGCATTGTCGCCGTTGCCGAAGGTCGCAACGTCACCGTAAACGCACTACAGGACGATCTGCGTCCCGAGCTCGACGACGCGGTTTGATGGAATCTTGAAGAATGCCGTGGCACTGCCGGCGTTGCGGAACATCGCGATGAAGAGTTTGGTGCGCCAGAAGCTCATTTCCGATCCGAAGCGCGGGATCAGGGTCTCGCGTCCGAGGAAGAAGGAGGTGTCGAGCATCTCCATGGCGAGGCCGGCGTCTGCACACAGCGCCAGCGCTGCCGGGATGTCCGGCTCGTCCTTGAAGCCGTACTGCACGATGACGCGATAGAAGTCGCCCTTCAGCTTGTGTACCTCGACGCGGTCGATTTCCGGGACATAGGGCACATCGAACACCTGCACCGATACGAGCACGATGCGTTCGTGCAGCACCTTGTTGTGCATCAGGTTATGCAGCAGCGCGTGCGGAACGCCATTCGGGTCTGCGTTCATGAAGACCGCCGTTCCCGGAACGCGCGTCGGCAGGCCCATGAGCAGCGCATCGATGAAGGCATCGAGCCGGATCGCCTCGCCCTGCAGGCGTTCGTTCAGCAGTTCGCGCCCGCGCTTCCAGGTCGTCATCAGCACGAACACGGCGGCGCCGGCAACCAGCGGGAACCAGCCGCCATCGGGAATCTTCAGGATATTGGCGGCGAGGAAGGTCAGCTCGACGACAAGGAACATCGTGAACAGCACGATGGCACGATTCCAGCCCCAGCCCCACACCTTGGCAACGACGACCGTCGCCAGCAGAGAAGTGATGACCATGTCGCCGGTGACCGCGATGCCATAGGCCGCAGCCAGGTTGTTGGACGACTTGAAGCCAAGCACGAGGATTGCAACCGCCAGCAGCAGGCCCCAGTTCACCGCCGGCAGGTAGATCTGCCCCTGCTCCTTCTCGGAGGTGTACTGCACTTCCATGCGTGGCATGAAGCCGAGCTGCATGGCTTGACGCGAAATCGAGAAGGCGCCGGAAATCACCGCCTGAGAGGCAATCACCGTGGCCACCGTCGCCAGCCCGACCAGCGGAATAAGTGCCCAGTCCGGTGCCGAGAGAAAGAAGGGATTTTCGGCCGCGGCCGGATCGCTGAGGATCAGCGCCCCCTGTCCGAAATAGTTGAGCACCAGCGAAGGCAGTACGAAGCCATACCAGGCCAGCGTGATCGGCTTGCGCCCGAAATGCCCCATGTCGGCGTAGAGCGCCTCGGCACCGGTGACGGCGAGGACCACGTTACCCATCGCCATCAGCGACATCGCCTTGTTGGCGTCGAGGAAGGCGATGCCGTACAGCGGATTGAGCGCCAGCAGCACATGCGGATTGGCGACGAGGTTGTAGATGCCCAGCGCAGCGAGCGTACCGAACCAGAGCAGCATGACCGGGCCAAAGAAGGCGCCGACGGTCGCCGTGCCGCGTTTCTGCACGAAGAACAGGCCGAAGAGGACCAGCAACGTGACCGGAATCACATAGCTGTGCAGCTGCGGCGCGACGATCTCGAGGCCCTCGACGGCGGACAGAACGGAGATCGCCGGGGTCACCATGCCATCACCGTAGAACATCGCCGCCCCGAGCACACCGATGATGGTGATGATCTTCATGCGGCGGGGATTGTCCTTGGCGTCATGCAGGGCCAGCGCGATCAGCGCCATGATGCCGCCCTCGCCGCGGTTGTCGGCACGCATGATGATCGATACGTACTTCAGCGAAACGACGATGACGAGCGCCCAGAAGAACAACGACAGGCTGCCAAGCACATTCGTCTCGTTGAGCGGGATCGGGTGATTGCCGGCGAAGACTTCCTTCATCGCATAGAGCGGCGAAGTCCCGATATCGCCATAGACGACCCCCAGTGCCGCAAGTGCGATGCCGGCCAGCGCCTGCTTCTGGTGTGCGGCCGACATCAGCAGACGGCCATCGCGGCAGCACAGCCGGCAGATACAAGCCTGCCATCACGTGCCCCGAATCCAATCATCT
>JAKJEY010000042.1 GCA_022705165.1 Pseudomonadota bacterium | reverse complement strand
CTCCAGCCGGCCCTGCGCGATTTCGGCCTGGTAGGGCGTGTAGGCGGTGTACCAGCCCGGGTTTTCCATGACGTTGCGCAGGATGACCTTCGGCGTCAGCGTGTCGTAGTAGCCCATGCCGATCAGCGATTTCTTCACCACGTTCTTCGCGGCGAGCGCCTTGATGCGGGCCAGCGCCTCGTGCTCGCGCAGCGGTGCGGCGAGCGGCAGCGGTGCCGGGAGGCGGATGCCGGCAGGGACGGTCTGGTCGATCAGGTCATCAAGACTGCCGGCGCCGATGGCGGCCAGCATGGTCGCCTGTTCAACAGCGTTCGGGCCAAGGTGGCGATGGATGAATTCGTCGTGCTGTTCGAGCGCGCTGAGCGGCAGGGTGGTCATACGGAATATCCTCGGAGGGTTCGGTGCCAATCCGTGATCGCGGCGGGAACATCCCGAAGGAATCTCCCTGGCGGCAGCGGAATCCGGTTGGCTGACAAACGGGGCCCCGGCGTCGGCAAAGCCCGGCTGCTACCGAGCTTGCTGAGAGGCCGGGGTGACGGTGATCTCGCTGTTCCTCAGGCGTCAGCGACTTTTGCGTAGGCTGCCGCGTCAAGCAGCGCGTCGACATCGGCAGCGTTGGCGGGCTTGAGCTTGAACAGCCAGGCGGCGTAGGCGTCCTGGTTCACGCTTTCCGGTGCGTCGACGACGTCCTGGTTCACGGCGGTCACTTCGCCGGCGATCGGCGCATAGACATCGGCGGCAGCCTTCACGGATTCGACGACGCAGGTTTCCTGGCCGGCGGCGTAGGTCTTGCCGACGTCCGGCAGTTCAACGAAGACGAGGTCGCCCAGTGCTTCCTGCGCATGATCGGTGATGCCGATGGTGACGGTGCCGTCCGCTTCGACGCGGACCCATTCGTGGCTTTCGGTGTACTTGAGGTTGGCGGGTACGTTCGACATTTTTCTATCTCCTTGGGTGGGTTCTTAGGCGACGGCCTTGCCGTTGCGCGCGAAAACGGGTTTGACGACCTTGGCCTTGAGGCGTTTGTCGCGGATTTCGACTTCGACGGTGTCGTTGATGGCGACGCCCATCGGCAGGCGGGCCAGCGCGATCGACTGCTGCAGGGTCGGCGAGAAGGTGCCGCTGGTGATTTCGCCTTCGCCTGCTGTTCCGTTCACTTCGGCGAAAACTTTCTGGTGGCCACGCAGTACGCCCTTGTCCAGCAGCACGAGGCCGAGGAACTGGGCCTTCTGGCCGTTGGCGAGCAGTGCGGCCTTGCCGACGAAGTCGCGTTCGGACTTGAGGTCGACGGTCCAGGCCAGTCCGGCGTCGAGTGGCGAGACGGTTTCGTCCATGTCGTTGCCGTAGAGGTTCATTCCGGCCTCCAGACGTAGCGTGTCACGCGCGCCGAGCCCGCACTGGGCGACGCCGGCTGCATGCAGCTTGCGCCACAGGTCGGCGGCCTGCGCGGCGGGCAGGGCGATCTCGAAGCCTTCCTCGCCGGTATAGCCGGTGGTGGCAACGAAATACTCGCCGACCTGCACACCGAAGAACGGGCCGAGGCCTTCGGTTGCCGTCTTCACCTGCGGCAGCACTTCCCAGACCTTGGCCTTGGCGTTCGGGCCCTGCACGGCGATCATGCCGAGCGGGGCGTTGCCATCACGACGCTCGGTGATGGTGAGGTTCAGACCCCAATCCTTCTGGCGGGCGGCCATCCAGGCGAGATCCTTGGTCGCCGTGCCGGCGTTGATGACGACGCGGAAGGTGGTGTCGTTCAGGTAGTAGATGATGAGGTCGTCGACCACGCCGCCAGCCTCGTTGAGCATGGCGGAGTAGAGCGCCTTGCCGGGCGTCTTCAGCTTGTCGACGTTGTTGGCCACCAGCCGGCGCAGGAAGGCCTTGGCGTCAGGGCCGACGACATCGACGGCGCACATGTGCGAGACATCGAACATGCCGCAGTTCGAGCGCACGGCATGGTGCTCCTCGATCTGCGAGCCATAGTTGACCGGCATGTCCCAGCCGCCGAAATCGACCATGCGGGCGCCGGCTGCGCGATGAACGTCATTGAGTACGGTTTTTTGCGTCATATCAGTCCCTTGGGCGAGGGTGTTGAACAGGATTCCAGAAACGAAAAAGGGGCGAGCCTTGAAAAGCTCACCCCTCTGTCCTTGGTACCTGAGAGATTTGTCACTGAATCAGTGACTTGCCCCGTCGGTGGATGGTCCGGATCTATCGATCCGGCATCGCTCTCCAGAGAATTCGATGCTGCGAAACGGTCCTTTTGCCTGAGCGGTTGCGGGTGCGTTGCGCCTTCGGCGACTGCGTTCGGATGGGTGCAGTTCTCTCCCGTTTGCGGGTCGGACTATACCGGTTTGGCCGCGCGGAAGGCAAGAAATCCGGAGGCAACGCCAGACGGCAATCATCCGCAAATGCGAACGACTTGCATTACGGAGATTGTTGGATGATAATCGTTCGCAACAAATGAATGTGTTCAGGAGTTCGCCATGTACGTCTGTGTCTGCCAGGCCGTCACCAGCAAACAACTCGCCGTCACCATTGCGCAGGGTGCGACGACGATGAAGGCGCTGCGCAACGAGTTGGGGGTCGCGACCTGCTGCGGCAAATGCGCGCGTGATGTCCGCTCGCAACTGCAGCAGACCTGCGGCAGTGCCGGTGGATGCGCCTGCGCGGCCCGCAGCTGATCCTCTGGCGCGCGCCATGGGATGTGCTAGATTCAGAGCACCCCCAACGGAAGGAGCGCGCAATGAAAGGCGACAAGAAAGTCATCCAGTACCTGAACAAGGTGCTGACCAACGAGCTGACCGCGATCAACCAGTACTTCCTGCATGCCCGCATGTACAAGAACTGGGGGCTGGAGAAGCTCAACGAGCACGAGTACCACGAGTCGATCGACGAGATGAAGCACGCCGACAAGCTGATCGAGCGCGTGCTCTTCCTCGAAGGCCTGCCCAACCTGCAGGCGCTCGGCAAGCTGATGATCGGCGAGAACCCGAAGGAAATGCTCGAGTGTGACCTCAAGCTCGAGCTACAGGCCTTGCCGCTGCTCAAGGAAGCCATTGCCTACTGCGAATCGGTTGCGGATTACGTGACCCGCGAACTGCTCGCAGACATCCTCGAAAGCGAGGAAGAGCACGTCGATTGGCTGGAAACCCAGCTTGGCCTGATCAAGCAGGTCGGCATCGAGAATTACCTGCAATCGCAGATGGGTTGATTTCCGGCGAGCCGCCGGGCCGAGGCCTGGCGGCCTGCTGTGCTATCATCCGCGGCTTCCCGTAAGTCTCCGCCGCGCTTCCTTTCGTGCCCAACGTCGACCTCCATTGTCATTCCACGGCTTCCGATGGCCTGCTTGCCCCGCGCGAGGTCGCCTATCGTGCGGCAGGTAACGGCGTCGAACTGCTGGCGCTGACCGATCACGACGACATCGCCGGCCTGCCGGCCGCACGTGATGCGGCCGAGGAATGCGGCATGGCCTTCGTCTCCGGGGTCGAAATCTCGATCGAGTGGGAAGGCACCCAGATTCATGTCGTCGGCCTCAATTTCGATCCCGGCAATGCAGCGCTGAACGATGGCCTGGCTTCGATCCGCGCCGGCCGCATTGACCGTGCGCGGCGCATGTCGGCGGAACTCGAGCGCCACGGAATTCCGAATACCTTCGAAGGGGCAATACGCTACGCCGAGAATCCCAACCTGATCTCGCGCGCCCACTTTGCCCGCTACCTTGTCGAGACGAAGCGCTGCAAGGATGTGCGCAGCGTTTTCGAGACCTACCTCGTTCCCGGCAAGCCGGGTTATGTTGATCATCGCTGGGCGGATCTCGCCGATGCCGTGAGCTGGATCGTCGGTGCCGGTGGCGTTGCCGTAGTGGCGCATCCGGCACGCTACAAGGTTTCGATGGGTGCCATGCGGCGATTCCTGGGCGAATTCCGCGATCTCGGCGGCCAGGCAATCGAGGTCGTATCCGGCAGCCATTCCCTTGACGACGTCGGCACCTATGGCCGCCTCGCCCGCGAATTCGGCTTCCTTGCATCGCGCGGTTCCGATTTTCACGGGCCGCAGGAAAGCTATGTCGATCTCGGCATGCTCGGCTACCTGCCGGACGGCCTGAAGCCCGTCTGGAGCGTCTTCTGACGACTGGCAATGACTGTTTACCTGCAGATTCATCCTGACGATCCCCAGTCGCGCCATCTGGCACGGGCGGCGGAGATCGTGCGCGAAGGCGGTGTCATCGCCTTTCCGACCGACTCCTGCTATGCGCTCGGCTGTCATCTTGGCGACAAGGACGCGGTCGACCGCATCCGGGCGATCCGCGAGGTCGACGAACGTCACCACCTGACGCTGATGTGCCGCGACCTTTCGGAGATCGCGCAGTATGCACGCGTCGATAACGCGCAGTACCGCCTGCTCAAGGCGACGACGCCGGGCAGCTACACCTTCATCCTCGAAGGTACGAAGGAATTGCCGCGGCGCGTGCTTCACCCGAAGCGCAAGACGATCGGTCTGCGCGTTCCCGAGCACAGGGTTGCGCTGGCCTTGCTGGCCGAGCTTGGCGAGCCCCTGTTGACGGCGACGCTGTCCTTGCCCGGCGACGAGGCACCGCTGACCGAGGGCTGGGAAATCCAGGATCGCCTCGATGGCCGCCTCGAACTGATCCTCGACGGCGGGCACTGCGGTACCGAGCCGACGACGGTGATCGATCTCACCGGCGGCGTGCCGGAACTTGTCCGCGCCGGGCGCGGCAGCCTGGACCCCTTCGGCCTCGACTGAAATGGGCGGTTTCGATCTTTCGGCCATGGTCCAGGCAGTCGCGATTGCGGCACTGCCGATCGTGCTCGCGATCACGCTCCACGAAGCAGCGCATGGCTATGCGGCGAAGCACTTCGGTGACCCGACCGCCTATCTCGAAGGCCGTATTACCGCCAACCCGCTGAAGCACATCGATCCCATAGGCACCATCGTCGTGCCGCTTGCCATCCTGTTGCTGTCGACCGGTGGCATCCTGTTCGGCTGGGCCAAGCCGGTGCCGGTCAACTTCGGCAACCTGCGCCAGCCCAAGCGCGACATGCTCTGGGTCGCCGCCGCCGGGCCTGGGGCAAATCTCGTCATGGCCATGATCTGGGCGCTCGTGCTGAAGACCGCCTGGATGCTGCCGCTCAACTATTTCAGCGTCCCGATGTCGGAAATGGCCAAGACCGGGATCTACATCAACATCAGCCTGCTGGTCCTCAACCTGTTCCCCCTGCCGCCGCTGGATGGCGGGCGCATTGCCGTCAGCCTGCTGCCGCATCGGCTCGCCTGGAAGTTCGCACAGCTTGAACGCTGGGGTTTCCCGATCCTGCTCGTTCTGCTGTTTACCGGTATCCTTGGCAGCATCCTTCGGCCCTTGATGACCGTTGTCACTGTCATCATCGCAACGATTTTCCAGCTCCAGACCTAAAGCAAAAGCAAACATGTATCAGGAACGCGTCCTCTCCGGCATGCGCCCCACGGGCAGCCTGCACCTCGGCCACTACCATGGCGTCCTCAAGAACTGGGTCAGGCTCCAGCACGATTATCCGTGCCTGTTCTTCGTCGCCGACTGGCATGCACTGACCACGCATTACGACGACCCACAGGGTATCGAGAAGGCGACCTGGGACATGGTCATCGACTGGCTGGCCGCCGGTGTCGACCCCGAGCAGGCGACGCTGTTCATCCAGTCGCAGGTGCCGGAACACGCCGAACTTCATCTGCTGCTGTCGATGATGACGCCGCTCGGCTGGCTCGAGCGTGTGCCGACCTACAAGGACCAGCAGGAGAAGCTGGAGAGCAAGGATCTGTCGACCTACGGCTTCCTCGGCTATCCGCTGCTGCAGTCGGCCGACATCCTCATTTACCGCGCGGACAAGGTGCCGGTCGGCGAGGATCAGGTGCCGCATATCGAGTTTTCGCGCGAAATCGCCCGCCGCTTCAACCACCTCTACGGCCGCGAGCCGAACTTCGAGGAAAAGGTTCAGGCGGCCATCAAGAGCCTTGGCAGCAAGCGGGCGCGCAGCTATGAACATTTCCGTACACGCTTCCAGCAGGACGGCGACGCGACCGCGATTGCCAAGGCGCATGCGCTGATGGACGAAGTCGAGGGGCTGTCGCACGAAGATCGCGAGCGCCTCTGCGGCCATCTCGAAGGCACCGGCAAGATGATTCTGGTCGAACCCGGTGCGCTGCTTACTGAAGCCTCGAAGATGCCCGGCCTCGACGGACACAAGATGTCGAAGTCGTACAACAACACGATCACGCTGCGCGAGGACGAAGCTTCGGTGACGCAGAAGATCAAGCGCATGCCGACCGACACCAACCGCGTGCGCCGCACCGATCCGGGCGATCCGTCGCGCTGTCCGGTGTGGCAGTTGCACGAGGTCTATTCGGACGACACGACCAAGGAATGGGTGCAGGCCGGCTGCCGGTCGGCCGGGATCGGCTGCATCGAATGCAAGCAGCCGGTGATCGACGGTATCCTCAAGGAACAGGCGCCGATGCGTGAACGTGCGCAGCGCTACCTCGACCAGCCGGCGCTGGTCCGCGAGATCATCGCGGACGGCAACGAGAAGGCCCGCTGCCTGGCCCGCGCGACGATGACCGACGTGCGTCAGGCGATGGGCCTCAACTACCGCTGATGGCAAACGAAGGCGAACTGCTCGATCTCGCCGACGCTCCGGCTGCGGCGTCCGCGGCTGCCATCCCGGCAGACCCGGTGGCACGCATTTACGGCGAACCGCTGGAGCAATTGCCGCTCGACCTGTATATTCCGCCCGATGCACTGGCGGTCATGCTCGACGCCTTCGAGGGTCCGCTCGACCTGCTGCTCTATCTGATCCGCAAGGCGAACGTCAATATTCTCGACATCCCGATGGCGCCGCTGACGCGGCAATATCTGGACTACGTCGAGGCGATGCGCTCGCGCAATCTGGAGCTTGCCGCCGACTATCTCGTGATGGCGGCGATGCTGATCGAGATCAAGTCACGGATGCTGCTGCCGCGGCCGAAGCATACCGAGGACGGGGAAGTCGAGGATCCGCGCGCCGAGCTCGTACGGCGCCTCATCGAATACGAACAGATGAAGCTCGCTTCCGCGAAGCTCGATGCGCTGCCCCAGGCAGAACGCGATTTTATCTGGGTGGAAGTCTGGGTCGAGAAGTCGCTGGAGCAGCGCTTCCCCGACGTCAGCGTCGACGACCTGCAGCAGGCATGGGCGACCATCCTCCGGCAGGCCAAGCTGCACACGCATCACCGTGTCCAGCGCGAGGAACTCTCGGTGCGCGAGCACATGGGCATCATCCTGCGCGAATTGCGGACCGCGGATGGTTTCGTCGAATTCATCCGCATGTTCGATCCCGGCATGGGTGTTGCCGGGGTCGTCGTACATTTTCTGGCGATGCTCGAGCTGGCACGCGAGCATCTGGTCGAGATCACCCAGACCGAAGCCTTTGACCCGATTTACGTGAGGTTGGCCGATGGAAGAATCACGGAACCGCCACAGGGAAGAGCAGCTGATGCTGCCGGAGATTCCGGAGCCGAAGCTGCCGCCGGCGATCCCCCCGAACGCGACGCCGGATAATCCGGCCGACATCAAGCGCGTGCTGGAAGCGGCGCTCTTTGCTGCGCAGCAGCCGCTGACCGTCGGCGATCTGCGCAAGATGTTCGTCGAGGAAATCGGGCCGGACGTCGTGCGCAAACTGCTCGACGAGCTGCGCGAGGAATGGTCCACGCGCCCCGTAGAACTGCTGCAGATGGCGAGCGGCTGGCGCTTCCGCACGCGTGCCGAGTACTTGCCGTATCTTGGCCGCCTGAGCCCGGAGAAGCCGCCGAAATACTCGCGCGCCGTGCTCGAAACGCTGGCGATCATCGCCTACCGGCAGCCGGTGACGCGTGGCGACATCGAGGAGATCCGCGGCGTCACGGTGGCGACGCAGATCATCAAGGTGCTCGAGGAGCGTGGCTGGGTCGATGCCGTCGGCCATCGTGACACGCCGGGGCGACCGGCACTGTACGCAACCACGAAGAAATTCCTCGATGACCTCGGCCTGCGCAGCCTCACCGAACTGCCGCCGCTTGAAGAAATCCACCAGACACTGGAACTGGCCAATGGCTAACAGACCCCGCCGTACTCCCTTCCGGCCGCCGCAGGCGACCCCGCACACCGACGCGCAGCCGGCCGACGCCAGCGTTGACGCGCAGGATGCCGCTTCCGGCGACAAGCCGCGCCGTGGCCGCCGTGGTGCCGCGCGCAATCCTAACAATCCGCACAATCCGCAGTCTTCCGCACCGATACCGGGTGGCCGTCGTGGCCGCACCAGTGCAGCCGCGCAGGCCAAGCCCGAGCGGCTGCACAAGGTGCTGGCCCAGGCCGGCATCGCTTCGCGGCGGGATATGGAGGAGATGATCGTCGCCGGCCGCGTCAGCGTGAACGGGCTGCCGGCGCATGTCGGCCAGCTGGTCGGCCCGACCGACCGGATCAAGGTCAACGGCAAGCTGGTGCGAGCGAAGTTCTCGTCCGGCCGCGTGCCGCGTGTCGTTCTGTACCACAAGCCGGAAGGCGAGATCGTGTCGCGCGACGACCCCGAAAAGCGTGCCAGCGTCTTCGATGCACTGCCGCGCATGAACAACGGTCGCTGGATCGCCGTTGGCCGCCTCGACTTCAATACCAGCGGCCTGCTGCTGTTCACCTCGTCCGGTGAACTGGCCAACCGCCTGATGCACCCGCGCTACCAGCTGGTGCGTGAATACGCCGTGCGCGTCCTGGGCGATCTCGACGAGGAAAAGATCGAGCAATTGCGCGAAGGCGTTGAACTCGAAGACGGACCGGCCCACTTCGATTCGATCGAGGACGGCGGTGGCCACGGCGCCAACCACTGGTACCGGGTGACCCTGTTCGAAGGTCGCAACCGCGAAGTCCGGCGCATGTTCGAAGCTGTCGGCACCACCGTCAGCCGCCTGATCCGCGTGCGCTACGGCCCGTTCCTGCTGCCGCCGCACCTCAAGCGTGGCAAGACCCATGAGCTCGAGGATGCCGAAGTCGAGGCATTGATGCGTGATGTGGGCCTGGGGCAGGGCGGTCGCGGGCGGGATCGGGGCGAACCCGACGGCAATCGGGCGCCGCGCGGTGGCATCGAAGTGGACGGCAATCGTGCACCACCACCGTCTCGCGGGCGCCGCGGATCGCCGATGGAAACGATGGGCGATGTCGATTTTGATGACCCCGCCAGTGATGAATTGCTCGATCGGGCCATTGATGGCAACCGGGCGCCGGCCCCGTCGCAGCAGCGCAACGGCGGACGCAAGCATGGTGGCGGTGGAAAACCCGGTGGCGGGCGTCCGGGCGGCGGCAACAGATCCGCAGGCGGCAAGCCGGGACAGTCCGGGCAACCCGGGCAGCGACCGGGCGGCGGTGGCGGTGGCAAGCGCGGCGGGCGCCGTTCAGGCCCGCGCAAGCCGGGGCCAGAGCGCGGCTGAGAGACTCCCGAGACCCGCCTGCTGTAGCAGGCGGGCTCCGTTCAGGTTTGCCTTGCGGCTGATTTTTCCGTTATAATCCACAGGTTTCTTCCGCCGGTAGCCGGTTTGGGAACGGTTTCGGCAGGCCCGGGACCGGGCGAGCGAGGCAGGGCGGGAGGTTTTTTGATGGGCATTGCGCCCATTTTTTATTTGAAGCGCATGAATCTGCACGAACTGATCGAAAAAACCGTGACCGGTCTCGGCTATGAACTGGTCGACCTGGAGATGAGCCCGCGTGCGCGCGTCCTGCGCATCTTCATCGACAAGCCGGAAAAGGAACGTGGCGTCGATATCGACGACTGCGTTGCCGTCAGCAACCAGCTCTCACGCGTGCTGACCGTCGAAAACATCGACTACGACCGACTCGAAGTCTCCTCTCCCGGCCTCGACCGTCCGCTGAAGAAACCGGCTGACTATGAGCGTTTCGCCGGGTCGGAAATTCATCTAAAGCTGCGCATTCCCCACAACGGTCGGCGCAATTTCAATGGTGTCCTGCAGGGTCTGCAGGACGGCAAGGTACGTCTCGTCCTCGAATCGGGCGAGGCAGAACTGGATCTGGGCAACATCGAACGTGCCCGGCTGGTCCCCAAGTTCGACTGAGCTTGGCAACAGGAGGTTAGGAAACAATGAGCCGTGAAATTCTGCTGCTGGTCGATGCGCTGGCACGTGAAAAGAACGTACCCAAGGATATCGTCTTCGGCGCGCTGGAACTCGCACTGGCGTCGGCGACCAAGAAGCGCATCCACGACGAAGCCGATGTGCGCGTGGCGATCGATCGCGAAACCGGCGAGCACGACAGCTTCCGTCGCTGGGCCGTCGTCGCCGACGACGACTTCGAGAACGAGCACCTGCAGGTTCCGATCTCCGCAGCGCTGGTCGAGGATCCGGAATTCCAGGTCGGCGATTTCATCGAGGAGCCGCTCGAGCCGATCGATTTCGGCCGCATTGGCGCCCAGGCCGCCAAGCAGGTGATCCTGCAGAAGATCCGCGATGCCGAGCGCGAGCAGATCCTGAGCGACTTCCTTGAGCGCGGCGAGCATATCGTTTCGGGCACCATCAAGCGCATGGAGCGTGGAAACGCCATCATCGAATCGGGCAAGGTCGAGGCCCTGCTGCCGCGCGACCAGATGATCCCGAAGGAAAACCTGCGCATCGGTGACCGCGTCAAGGCCTATCTGCTCAAGATCGACCGCCAGGCGCGTGGCCCGCAGCTGATCCTGTCGCGTACCGCCCCCGAATTCATCGTCAAGCTGTTCGAGCTCGAAGTGCCGGAAATCGACGATGGCCTCATGGAAATCAAGGCCGCCGCCCGCGATGCCGGCATGCGCGCCAAGATCGGCGTCAAGTCGAACGACCCGCGTATCGATCCGATCGGCACCTGTGTCGGTCTGCGCGGCGCCCGCGTCCAGGCCGTGACCAACGAACTCGCCGGCGAGCGTGTCGATATCGTGCTGTGGTCGGCCGACCCCGCACAGTTCGTCGTCGGCGCACTGGCCCCGGCCGAAGTGTCGTCGATCGTCGTCGATGAGGAAAAGCACAGCATGGACGTGGTCGTGGATGAGGACAACCTCGCCATCGCCATCGGCCGCGGTGGCCAGAACGTCCGCCTCGCGTCGGAACTGACCGGCTGGACGATCAACCTGATGACCGAGGAAGAGTCGCAGAAGAAGTCGGAAGCCGAAACCGCCGCCATCCGCGTACTGTTCATGGAAAAGCTGGACGTCGACGAGGAAGTTGCCAACATCCTGATCGACGAGGGCTTCTCGACGCTGGAAGAGATTGCCTACGTGCCGCTGCACGAGATGCTGGAAATCGATGCCTTCGACGAGGCGACCGTGCAGGAACTGCGCGACCGTGCCCGTAATGTGCTGCTGACCGAAGCAATCGCCACCGAGGAACAGCTCGAGGGCGTCGAGGAAGCCATGATCGGCCTTGAAGGCATGGACAAATCGCTCGCTGCCAAGCTCGCCAACAAGGGTATCAAGACGCGTGACGACCTCGCCGACCTGGCCGTCGACGAACTGACCGAAATGACCGGCATCGATACCGATCGTGCCAAACAGCTGATCACCAACGCGCGCGCGCACTGGTTCGAATAAGCAACACAGGGGGAATACCATATGGCGCAAACAAGCGTTGCCCAGTTTGCCGGCGAGCTGAAGCTACCGGCCAACGCACTGATCGAGCAGTTGCAGAAGGCGGGCGTCAACAAGTCGAACGCCGAGGACCTGCTCTCGGAAACCGACAAGACCCGGCTGCTCGACTATCTGCGCGCCGCGCATGGCGAAGCCCAGACCAAGACCAAGATCACGCTGACGCGCAAGCAGACCAGCGAGATCAAGGCACATGACTCGGCTGGCAAGACCCGCACAGTCCAGGTCGAGGTGCGCAAGAAGCGCGTCCTGGTCAAGCGCGACCCGGCTGAACTGATCGCGGAAGCCGCGGCAGCGGAAGCGCCGGTCGTCGTCGAACCCCCCAAACCCGAGGTCGTCGCGCCTGAGCCGATTCCGGCACCGGTCGTCGAAGTCGCACCGGTCGTCGAAGCACCGCCGCCGGTTGAAGTCGCTGCCCCCGTCGAAGCACCGGTGGAAGCGCCTGTTGTTGCCAAGCCGGCCAGGAAGGCAGCGAAGCCTTCGCTGGCCTCGGTGATCGGCGAGGAGGAACTTCGCCAGCGGGCTGAGGAAGCACGTCGTTCGTCCCGCCTGGCCGAGCTGCAGGCTGCCGAATTCAAGGAAAAGCAGGTCCGTGAAGTCGAGCTCGCGCGTCTGCGTCAGGAAGCCGAGGAAAAGGCCGTTGCGGCCGCCAAGGCCGCAGAGGCCGCCAAGGCCGCTGCAGCCACGGCCGCCGAGAAGACGGGCGAGGACAAGACCCTGCACCGTCCGGTCAAGGCCGATGCCAAGGGCAAGGATGCCAAGAAGGGTGACGACAAGAAGGGCTCCTGGAACGATGCGCAGAAAAAGCGCGGCATCAAGACCCGCGGTGGCGACTCCGGCTCCGGCTGGCGTGGTGGCAAGGGTGGTGGCAAGCACGGCAAGCAGGACGAAGGCGAACACGCCTTCCAGGCGCCGACCGAGCCGGTCGTTCGCGAAGTCCACGTGCCGGAAACCATCAGCGTTGCCGATCTGGCGCACAAGATGGCCATCAAGGCCACCGAAGTCATCAAGGCCCTGATGAAAATGGGCTCCATGGTCACCATCAACCAGGTGCTCGACCAGGAAACGGCGATGATCATCGTCGAGGAAATGGGCCACACGGCCGTCGCCGCCAAGCTCGACGACCCGGACGCCTTCCTCGAGGACACCGCCGAACACAAGGATTATGCGCTGGAGCCGCGTGCCCCGGTGGTGACCGTCATGGGTCACGTCGACCACGGCAAGACCTCGCTGCTCGACTACATCCGCCGTACCCGCGTCGCCTCTGGTGAAGCCGGCGGCATCACGCAGCACATCGGTGCCTACCACGTCGAAACCGAACGCGGCATGGTCACCTTCCTCGACACCCCGGGTCACGAGGCCTTCACGGCCATGCGCGCCCGCGGTGCCAAGGCGACCGACATCGTCATCCTGGTGGTGGCAGCCGACGACGGCGTCATGCCGCAGACCAAGGAAGCCATTCACCACGCCAAGGCGGCCGGCGTTCCGATCGTCGTGGCGGTGACCAAGATCGACAAGCCGGAAGCCAACGCCGAGCGCGTCAAGCAGGAACTGGTGGCCGAGGAAGTGGTGCCGGAAGAATACGGCGGCGACTCGCCCTTCGTCGGTGTTTCGGCGAAGACCGGCCAGGGCATCGACGACCTGCTCGAGCAGGTGCTGCTGCAGGCCGAGGTGCTGGAACTGAAGGCGCCGAAGGATTCCCCCGCCAAGGGTCTGATCATCGAAGCGCGTCTCGACAAGGGCCGCGGCCCTGTGGCGACGATGCTGGTGCAGACCGGCACGCTGCGTCAGGGCGACATGCTGCTGGCCGGCCAGATGTTCGGCAAGATCCGCGCGATGCTCGACGAGAACGGCAAGCCGATCAAGGAAGCCGGTCCGTCGATCCCGGTCGAAATCCAGGGTCTCTCGGATGTCCCGGCCGCCGGCGAAGAAGCCGTCGTCCTCGGCGACGAGAAGAAGGCACGCGAAATCGCGCTGTTCCGCCAGGGCAAGTTCCGCGACGTCAAGCTGGCCAAGCAGCAGGCCGCCAAGCTCGAAAACATCTTCGACCAGATGGCCGAAGGCGAAGCCAAGACCCTGCCGTTGATCATCAAGGCCGACGTCCAGGGTTCGCAGGAGGCACTGGTGCAGTCGCTGCAGAAGCTGTCGACCAGCGAAGTCAAGGTCAACATCATCCACGGCGCGGTCGGCGGCATTACCGAATCCGACATCAACCTCGCCCAGGCTTCCAAGGCCGTCGTCATCGGCTTCAACACCCGTGCCGATGCCGGCGCCCGCAAGGCGGCCGAGAGCTTCGGCGTCGATATCCGCTACTACAACATCATCTACGACGCAGTGGATGAGGTTAAGGCGGCACTGTCGGGCATGCTGTCGCCGGAGAAGAAGGAAGAGATCATCGGTACCGTGGAGATCCGTCAGGTCTTCCGCGCCTCGAAGATCGGCACCATCGCCGGCTGCTACGTGCTCGATGGCGTGGTCCGCCGCAATGCACGCGCCCGCCTGCTGCGCGGCAACGTCGTCCAGTGGGACGGCGAGCTCGATTCGCTCAAGCGCTTCAAGGACGACGTCAAGGAAGTCAAGGCCAACTTCGAATGCGGTCTGTCGCTGAAGAACTTCAACGACATCGAGGAAGGCGACCAGCTCGAAGTCTACGAGATCAAGGAAATTGCCCGCACCCTCTAAGCACAACGCCGGCTTCTCGCGCAAGGATCGGGTCAACGAACAGATCCGGCGCGAGCTGGCCGAGCTCATCCGCGCCGAGGTCAAGGACCCGCGCGTCGGCATGGTCAGCATCACCGAAGTCGAGGTGACGCCGGACTATGCCCACGCCCGCGTCTATTTCAGCACGCTCGCCGGCGAGGACAAGATCGCCGAGGTCCAGCTCGGGCTGCAGAAGGCTTCCGGTTTCCTGCGTCGCGAACTGGGGCGCCGCGTGCGCATCCACACCACGCCGCAGCTGCACTTCATCCACGACACCTCGCTCGAGCGCGGTGCCGATCTCTCCAAGCTGATCGACGAGGCTTCCCGTCTCTCGGATCAGTCCGAGAACAAGCCAGAGGAATGAACCAGGCGCCGAAGCGCCGCTGGCGGCGCGTCGACGGCGTCCTGCTCCTCGACAAGCCCGGTGGCATGAGCTCCAACGACGCGCTGCAAAAGGCGCGTCGTCTCTTCTCTGCCGAGAAGGGCGGCCATACCGGCACCCTCGACCCGATGGCCACCGGCCTGCTGCCGCTGTGCTTCGGCGAAGCCACCAAGTTTTCCGCCGACCTGCTCAACGCCGACAAGACCTACGAGGCCGAACTGTGCCTCGGCATCACCACGCGCACCGGCGACGCCGAGGGCGAGGTGATCGAGGAACGCCCGGTGGCGGTCGACGCAGCCGCCTTCGCGGCCGTGCTGCCGGCCTTCCGCGGTGAGCA
>JAKJEY010000041.1:5714-15254 GCA_022705165.1 Pseudomonadota bacterium | reverse complement strand
CCGCCGATGACCGCGGCGTTCCGGCCCGCGGTGTCGACAACTACATCACCTTCGCAGGCAGGGAAGATGTCGCGGCAGTTTTCTGCGGACGCTTTTCGCCGGTGGCGATCGAGATTTCGCAGGTGGCCGGCAGGCAGCGTCTGCTGTTGCTCGATCCCTGGGCGGCGGCGGATCCGATCACGTCGAATCCGGCGGCGGGCAACAATGTGTTCCGCCTGTCCCTGATCGACACGTGGGCGATCGAGGCCATGCTGGAGGCCGCACGCAAGCGTGGCTTCAGCCGGCTCGCGCTGTTCGCGCCGAACACGGCCTGGGGGCGCAGCAGCGAAGCGGCGATGCTGGCGTGGGAACGCAAGCACGGTGGAATGGTGCACACCACCTACTGGCACAACTGGGGTGAAACCGATCTCGGCGAGCGCATCGGGCAGGCGCGGGCAGCCGGTGCACAGGCGCTGGTGATGGTAGCGAACGAAGCCGAGGGCGCGCCGATCGTGCGCAGGATGGCCGAGCTGCCGGCGGCGGAACGGCTCCCGATACTCTCGCACTGGGGCATCCTCGGCGGGGATTTCGCTGCCGCCACCGGCAAGGCGCTGCAGGAAGTCGATCTGTCGGTCGTGCATACCTTCAGCTTTGCGGATCCGCGCGGCGCGAGGGCGCGCGACGTAGCCAGCCGGTTCCGTCAGGTTTTCGGTCAGGAGATCGGCGAGCTGCATGGGCAGGTGGGATTCGCACATGCCTACGACCTGACGCATCTTCTGGCACGTGCGATTCGCAAGGCCGGCAGCCTCGACCGGTCGGCCCTGCGCAGCGCACTTGAGCGACTCGACGCCTACGACGGCCTGCTGCGTCGCTATGCACGCCCGTTTACGCCGGAGCGCCATGAGGCGCTCGACCGCAAGGCCGTTCGCCTCGGGCGCTATGGTGCGGACGGCATGCTGCGCTCGATCGACAGCGGGACGCGCTGATGTCCCTGGTCCGTCGCCTCCTGTCGTCCTTCGATACGCTGGGCCTGCGCGCCAAGCTGATCGCGGTGCTGCTGGTCGCGACGACGGCCATCGGCGGTGCGGTCACGCTGGTGTCGTATGTCTATTCCCGCCACCAGCTGCTCTCGCATACCGAGGAGATGCTGGCGGCCAAGGCGCACAATGAGCAGCGTGAGATCGAGCTGCGCTTCGGCAACGCTTTCTCGCTGGCGGCATCGCTGGCGGCGAATACGATGACGGCCAATGCGCTCGCCGATTCCTTCGGACGGGAAAACTACCTCTTCCCGCTGCTGCGCAACCAGTCGCTCGGCATCCCCGGCGCCGATCTGCTGGTCGCCGATTATCAGGGCAGGACGGCGGCAAGTTCGCGCCCGACGAGTGGCGACGTTTCGGCGACAGCCGAATTCCTCGCCATGATCGAGGATGGCAGGGCGCGGGCGTTGCTCGATCGGATGCCGTTGGAAGGCCCCGCCATCGTCGTCATGCTGCCGGTCCGCTATCGCCTGACGGGCAACATCGAGGGCGGCGTCGTGCTGCGCGTACCGCTCGCGGCGCTGCTCGGCAATGGCGACTGGGCCGACGCCCGCTACCTCGTCGATGCCAGCGGCAAGCTGCACGCTGGCAAACTGCCCGCCGACAACGCCATCGAGCTGCGTGCACAGCTCAAGCTGCCGCATCCGGTCGACGAACTCGGGTTGACGCTCGGCCTGGCACGGGACCGTGCCACGGTCTTCAGCAAGCTCAACCTCCTGCTGGCGATCTATATCGCGATCGGTGTCGTCGTGCTGGCCGGCGTCGCACTCATCGCGCGCGTCGGCACCCGCTATATCACCCGCCCGCTGAGCGAGGTTGCCTCCGCGGCGGAGGCCATCGCCGCCACCGGGCGACCGGTCGGCCGGCTGCCCGCCCGTGGCGATGACGAATTCGGCCGTCTCTCGGCAGCATTCAATACGATGGTCGCCCGCTTGCGCGAATCCTATGGTGAACTCGAGGAACTCGTGGCCGAACGGACGCGGGATTTCGAAGAAAGCCAGCAGGAAGCCGAGCGTGCCAGCAAGCTGCTGCGCGAGGCGGTACAGAGCATCGCGGTCGGTTTCACGATCTACGACGACGACGATCGCCTGGTGCTTTGCAACGAGGCGTACCTGAGCTTCTACGAGCAGAGCCGCGACCTGATCGTGCCCGGTGCCCGCTTCGAGGACATCGTCCGCAAGGGGGCGGAGCGTGGCCAGTACACCGAGGCCATCGGCAACATTGACGCATGGGTGGCGAGCCGCGTGGCCGCGCATCAGTCCGCATCCGGGCAGATGATCGAGCAGCGGCTTGGCGACGGACGCTGGCTGCTGATCATCGAGCACCGGACGCCGAGCGGCTATATCGTCGGCAACCGCATCGACATCACCGAGCTGAAGAACACGGCCGAGAACCTTCGCCTGCGAGAGCTCTATCAGCGGGCGACGCTCGACAACCTGCCGTTCTTCTTCTGGCTCAAGGATTCAGACGGCCGTTTCCTGGCCGTCAACAAGGTCTTCTCCGACGCCTGCGGGCAGCCCGGTCCCGAGTCCGTCGTCGGCCTGACCGATCGCGATGTCTGGCCCGCTGAGCTGGCGGAGAAATATATCGCCGACGACCTTGCCGTCATGGCGGGGCGCCGCGAGGTGACCGTCGAGGAGCCTGTCGCCAGTGGCGCGGCCGCCGGCTGGATCGAGACCTACAAGAAGCCCGTGATCGGCGACAGTGGAAACGTGATCGGCACCGTCGGCTTCGCCCGCGACATCTCCGAGCGCAAGCACATGGAGCAGGCGCTGCAGGAAAGCGAGCTGCGTTTCGAACTGGCGGTGCGCGGTGCCAACGACGGCATCTGGGACTGGAATACGACGACCGGCGAAGCCTTCTTCTCCGAGCAGTGGAAATCGATGCTCGGCTATGCCATCGACGAGATCGGCAGCGACATCTCGGAATGGCAGCGCCTTGTGCATCCCGAGGACCTCGAGCGCGTGCTCGTGGAGATGCAGCGGCACCTGACCGGCAAGACGCCGCTGTATGCCGCCGAGCTCCGCCTGCGCTGCAGGGATGGCGGCTACAAATGGATTCTCTGCCGTGGCAAGGCAATGTTCGACGCGACCGGGAATCCGGTGCGCATGTCGGGTTCGCACACCGATATCACCGAGCGCCGCGAATCCGAGGCGCGCATCCGGGATCGCAACGAGCAACTGGACGCCATCTTCTCGCTCAGCCCGGACGGTTTCGTCTCCTTCGATGCGACACGCCGCGTCCGCTATGCGACGCCGGCCTTCCACCGCATGACCGGCATTGACGAAGCCACGATTGCCGGCATGGATGAAGCCGCCTTTTCCGATCTGCTCGCCGGTGCCTGCGTTCCGCAAGCGCGCTTCCCCGGCCTCGCGCAGCTGCGCGCCAGTTTCATCGCACAGGAGAATGCTGGCGAGGCGGCCGGGCATCATCGGCGCCAGTTGATCGAGCTTGCCGGTCCCGGAAAGCGCGTCCTCGAGGCTGGAATTCGCGTCGCCCAGGGTGAGAGCGTTTCCCAGATTCTCTATTTCCGCGACGTGACGTACGAAACCGAAGTCGATCAGATGAAGAGCGAGTTCCTGTCGACCGCGGCGCACGAACTGCGGACACCGATGGCGTCGATCTACGGTTTCTCGGAACTGATGCTTGCCCAAAAATTTGCGCCCGAGGAACAGGCGGAATTCCTGGGTGCGATCTACCGCCAGTCGGAGCTCATGATCTCGATCATCAACGAGTTGCTCGATCTGGCGCGAATCGAGTCGCGCCGTGGCAAGGACTTCGTCTTCGAGCGGGTTGACGTCGCATTGCTGATCGAACGGATCCTGGCCAGTTTCCATCCGCCCGGCGGACGTGCGGCGCCGCTCGTGTCGGCAAGGTCGGTGGCGGGCGTGGTGCGCGGCGACACGAAGAAGCTGACGCAGGCGATCACCAACGTGCTCTCCAATGCCTACAAATATTCGCCGGCGGGTGGCGCTGTCGAGATGGAAATCGTCGAACGTCCGCTTGCTACGGAACAGGATTCAGCCTCGCCGCGGATGCTCGGTGTCCGCATCAGCGACCGCGGCATCGGCATGACGAGCGAGCAGCTGGCGAGGATCTGCGAGCGCTTCTACCGTGCCGATACTTCCGGAAAGATTCCCGGTACGGGGCTGGGCATGAGCATCGTTCAGGAAATTGTCGAGCTCCACGGCGGCGTGCTCGATTTTTCCAGTACCCCCGGCGCCGGTACGACGGTCACGCTGTGGCTGCCGGCAATCGGGTCGGAGCCCGTGGATGCCGCGCGCTCCGGGCTGTCTGAATAAATGCCTCTGAAGGAAAGCGAATTGAGCCTGATTCATCTCATCTACGTCAGTACTGCCACGGAAGAACTCGACGACGTCGAGCTCGACCGGATCATGGATTCCTCGGTGCGCAGGAATACGGCGGCGAGAATCACCGGGATGCTGCTCTATGCCGGCGGAAATTTCATGCAGGTGCTGGAAGGTCCGGAAGCCGACGTCGATGCGACGATGTTGCGCATCGCAGCGGACCCCCGGCACCACGGCCTGGTCGTGATCGACCGGTGCGCCATCGACCAACGCAGTTTCGGTGCGTGGCACATGGGCTACCGGCGCGTGTGCCGACTTGATATGCAGTCCCACCCGTCGCTGGCGCCGTATTTGAGCAATGGCATCGACGCCGACGGGATCGCAGCCCGCCCCGGTCTGGCGATCGAGATGCTGCAGGACTTCGCCTACGGACAGCGGTTACTGGGGTGATGCCGACTTCCCGCCGGCCCTGGCCTCTTCCTCATTGAGCCAGGACAGTGCAGTGGCGTAATTGACGTCATGCACGGCTTCGGCGATCCAGTCGTACGCGGTCCCGAGCCGCCGGCGGCAGCGCCCTCAGTCCGCCTTGCCCGGTTTCCTTGCGAGCGCCTTCCGGCTGTAGTTCTTGAAAACGTAGCGGGCGTCGACGCCGGCGCGTTCCAGCGTGCAGATCGTCGGGTCGTCGTCGTGGCCGCTGAAATACTCGTCTTCCTGGGCGGCCATGACCATGCGGATCGCCTCGTCGTCCTCGACGGTGTAGATCTCGGTGATCTGCGTGGTGACTTCGTCGAGGTGCTCCTCGTAGCTCATGTGCGGTTTCTTCTTGGCCATGCTCATTCCTTGTCGCGCCAGTTCTCGAGGGTTTCTTCCTTGCGCCAGTCACGCAGCGTGTCCGGACGTGGCGGCAGGGGCGTGCGCTGCTGGTGGCGGTCGCGCAGCAGCGGCAGCGCGCCGCTGAGGACGACGACGATGCAGACGATGACGGCGATCCAGATCTCGCTCATCGCTATCGGTCGCGATCGAGCGTGATCAGCAGTGTGCCTTCGTCCGGCTTGTCGCCGACCTCGATGTGCACCGAGCGCACGGTGCCGGCCCAGGGCGTTGGAATGTCGAGGGCAACCTTGCCGGTTTCAATGCTGATGATGTTGTCCTCGCAGTCGATGTGGTCGCCGGGATTGACGAAAACCTCGAGTACGAAAATATCGCCGCTGGCGCAGGAGCCGCAACTGCTCCAGCACTCGGGGTACTTCGGCATGCGGATTTCCGAAACGGCGGCGGGTGTTGCGGTGCCGGTCATCAGCGGCGGATGCTTTCGTCGAGCTGGATGTCCACCATGAGGTCGTTCGAGAGGCGCTCGAGATCAGCGATCAGGGCCAGTGCGTCAAGTGCGGCGGCACCGGTCAGCTCGGCGGTGGCGTGGAACAGGATATCGGCCGACATCGGTGCGCTGGCCGTATGCGTGTTCAGTTCCTCGACGTTGACCGCATGGCGGGCGAGCACCTGCGAGACCTCGCGGACGATGCCGATCCGGTCATGGCCGACCAGCGACAGCTTGAGGCGGCGATGCCCCTCCGCAGCGGCTGGATTGCCTGCATTTTCGGCAGTGACGCGCAGGCCGTCGAGGGTCGCGAGCGCTGTCTTGAGCGCGTCGACACGGCCAGCCGGAACGTCGATGCGGACAATGCCGGCGAACTTGCCGGCAAGGTGGGCCATCGACGACTCGAGCCAGTTGCCTTGGTTGGCGGCGATCGTCGTGGCGAGTTGCTCGACGAGTCCCGGACGATCGTTGCCGATGACGGTGAGGACGAGGGTTTCGGACATGGCGTGCTCCTGCTTTCTGGAAGGCGAGATTGTAGCGCGCCGGATGGCCAATTCAGCGGTAAGCGGGGGCGGGGGGGGAAGTCAGTCAGAGATGCGGTGCAGTCCCGTTCGGGTTTGCCGGCCCGCCGTCAGGCGAGAGTGCAGGGCGTGGTGATGAAAAAAGGCGCCGCGGGCACAGGCGGAGGAGAGTGCGCTGCCCGCGACGCCAGGGAGAATGGGACGGCGGTGCGCCGGTCAGCTCATCGCTGTCTTGACGCTGGCCAGTACTTCAGGGCGAGGCCGTGCGGCTGGCAGTTCCTCCTCGGCGAGCGACCGGATCTCGCCGGAAATCTGCCCGCCTTCCTCGATCAGCATCTTGCCGTATCGCACCTTTCCGCTGACCTTGCCGGTGGCGTGGATGAGCAGTTGGCTGCGTGCCGTCAGTTCGCCCTCGAAATGGCCATGGATCTCCGCGATGTCGATGCTGACCTTGCCGGCATAGATGCCGTGCTCCGCGATGCGGATGACGCGGCTGTCCATCGTTGCCTCGACCCGCCCTTCCACGACGAGGGTGTCGCAATCGAGAATTTCGGCACTTTTCAGTTTTACGTCGGGGCCTACGATCAGGCGGCTGCCGCTCTCGGCGACTGCCGGCGCGGGCGGCGGAGCGGTGCCGCCCATGTTCGCCGTCTCGCTCGGGCGGGCCGTTGCCTGAGCCGGCGAAGCCGGCCGCATGGCGCCGGTTGGCGCCGTGTTCTGCGGCAGGGAGGCGGTTGTGGCGCCTGCACTCGGTTTGCTGAAGGGGTTGTTCGTCTTGTTGAACATCAGGAGGGCTCCTTGGTTGGTCGTCCGATGTCCTATTCAATCTCCGTGCCAGCGCCGGAATTTATGACGTAAATCGTTTCAAATCATGGGTGTGGCGCAATATCGTCGATGCTGCTGCGCAGGTGTGCCAGCATCGGGGGCGTAGCCGGTGGGCTACGGTGGCAGCCCTGAATTTCTTCAGTTCGTTGATTTGTTTGTGATTTATAGTGTCGCCAATGCCCGACAGTTTGCGGGCGACCGCGCCGGCTGCGTACAGTTCGCAGCAGTTTCCATGGCCTTCCGCAATTTCCTTTCCGACGAGCGAACGACGCCCGATGCGCCGACTTTCCTTCCGCCTGACCCTGCTTCTCGGCTTTTTGCTGGTGTCGCTGCTGCTTGGCGCCGCGGCCTGGCGCGGGCTGCGCGTTCTCGACGAATTCGCCGAGCGCAGCCGGGCAGGCGCGGCACGGGCGGTCCAGATCACGGCTGACATCGGGCAATTGGCAGAGCGGAGTGTCGATCTGGAGCGTAGCGCGCGCCAGTATCTCGTGCTGCAGGAGCCGCAGTTGCTGGAGCGATACGCGGCAACGATGGCACTCGCTGCACAGCATCTGGATCGCGTCGGCAAGCTCGGCATTGCGCCGATCGACGTGGCAGCCGAGGGCTGGCAGCAGGCAGCTCAGGCCGCCGCGGCCGCCTTGCCGCGCAATGAAGGCGAGGCCGCACTGGCCGCGCTGGCGGAACTGGGGGTGCGTAATGCGCGCCTCGCCGAAGCCGGCCGGCAATGGATCGATGCGCACAACGCGACCCTGCTGGATGAACTGGAAAGAAACCGGCGTACGCTCGCCGTGCAGGTGCTGGCGGCCGTCGCGGCGGCGCTGGCGATCGCACTGGTGATCGGCTGGTGGCTGGCTCGGCCGGTTCTGGCGCTGGAGGCGGCGATCCGCCGCCTGGGCGCCGGGCAGTTCGAGGCGCCGATCGAAATCCGCGGGCCGGATGACCTGCAGCGTCTTGGCCAGCGCCTCGACTGGCTGCGTCAGCGCCTTGCCGACCTCGAAGCCGATCGTGTGCGCGTGCTGCGCCATGTCTCGCACGAGCTGAAGACACCACTGGCTGCAATGTGCGAGGGTGTGGCGCTCCTGCAGGAACAGGTGATCGGCCCGCTGACGGCCGATCAGCGTGAGGTTGCGGTAATCCTGGAGCACAACACGCGGGCGCTGCAGCGCCAGATCGTCGATCTCCTCAACTACCACGCGACAGTGTTCGATGCCGGGCATCTCCGGCGCCTGCGCATCTTGCTGCCTGACCTCTTGCAGCAGGTCGCGGATGCCCAGCGCCTGCAGTCGCAGGCGCGATCGTTGAGCATCCGTGTCGAGGCGGAGCGCCGGCAGGCCTGTCTCGACCCGGACAAGCTGGCGGTTGCCCTCGGCAATCTGCTCTCGAACGCGATTGCCTTCAGCCCCGAGGGTGGCGAAATCGTGCTCGCGGCAACGATCGCGGACGGCATGCTGTATTTCGACTGCATCGATGACGGTCCCGGTGTTCCGGCCGCCGATGCCGAACGGATCTTCGATCCCTTCGTCCAGGGACCGGCGCGCCCGGAATCGGCTCCGCCCGGCAGCGGTGTGGGCCTGTCGATCGTGCGCGAACTGATTGCCGCACATGATGGCCGTGTCTATCTGCTTCCTCGCCTTCGTGGCGCCCATTTCCGCATGGAGCTTCCCCATGAATCCTGAGACTGACGCGATCAGCGATGCCGGCGCGCTTGGCGATCCCGGTTGCATGATCGCTGCGGCGAAATCCGGCAACGAACTCTGTCGTCTGCTCATTCATCGCCTGTCGGAGCTGGAAGCGGACCGCGCACGCGTACTGCGCCATCTGTCGCACGAACTGAAAACACCACTGGCGGCGCTGCGCGAGGGCGTGTCGCTGCTGCGCGACGAGGTCGTCGGGCCGCTGACGGCCGAGCAGCGGGAGGTGACCGGCATCCTTGAACACAACACCGCGGTGCTGCAATGCCAGATCGAGGAGTTGCTCAACTACCACGCGACAGTGCTGGATGCCGTGGTGGTGCAGCGCCGTCGCGTCGATCTCCGGGCCCTGCTGGAAGGCGTGGTGGCCTCGCATCGCCTGCAACTGCAGGGGCAGAAGCTGAGCGTCACGATCGACTGCCATTGCGGGCAGGCCTGTCTCGATCCGGACAAGATGCGCGTCGCGCTTTCGAACATGCTGTCGAACGCCATCGTCTATAGCCCGGTCGGTGGCGAGATCCGCTTTGCCGTCGCGCCCGTTGAGGGTAACAGGCTGTTCATCGATTGCATCGATGCCGGCCCCGGCGTTGCGCCGGCGGACATCGAACGTATCTTCGATCCCTTCGTGCAGGGCGGACGACGCCCGGCCGCTGGCCAGCACGGCAGCGGCGTCGGTCTGTCCATCGTGCGCGAGGTGGCCGCCGCGCAGGGCGGACGGGTCTATCTGTTGCCGACACCGCAGGGTGCCCATTTCCGCATGGAGTTGCCGTATGAAGCCTGATCGACTGGGTTGCTGCCCACGCTGGTTTCTTTTCTGCGTGGTGCTGCTGACCGGATGCGCCGGGCTTGCCGAGCGCGAGC
>JAKJEY010000041.1:0-5704 GCA_022705165.1 Pseudomonadota bacterium | reverse complement strand
GCGTGTGGCGGACGAAGTGCCGCCGCCGCAATGCGTGCCGGTCGACGAAGCGGTGCGGCCGTCCACCACCGCACCCGAGGAAATTTCATTGCGCGCGATGCTGGCCTACTACGGCAACAATGCGCGTGCCCCCGCTGCTGCGCCGCGTGAACGGCCGCTGCCCAGGGATCCCTATCTGCTCATGCAGCTGGCGATCCAGCTCGGGCAGGCGCGCCCTCCCGAACTGGCCCGTGCACAGTCGGCGCTGGAGGCGGTGCTGAAGAGTCCGCATCCTTCTGCCGCTTATCTCGTGCCGCTGGCACGCCTGCTGCATGAGCAATACGGCGAACGACTGCGTCTCGAGGCGCAATCGCGCGATGCGCAGCGTCGCCAGGACCAGCTGCAGGAAAAGCTCGATGCACTGTCGGCGATCGAGCGCAGCCTGCCAACCCCCAGTACGCAGCGGGTGCCGAAAGGTGCCCAGGAGAACCCGCGATGAATCTCGCTGTCTTGCTCGAACCGGCCTCGGCACATGTGCTGGTGGTCGATGACGATCCCGATCTGCTGCGCCTGCTTTCGTTGCGCCTGCGCTCGAACGGCTATCGCGTCAGCACCGTCGACTCGGCTGAAGCGGCCCTGGCGCATGTCGCCGTCGAGCGGCCGGACCTGGTGCTGAGCGATGTAAGGCTGCCGGGGCGCGATGGCCTGGCGCTCTTTGACGAGTTGCGCGCTCACTACCCGGCACTGCCGGTGATCCTGCTGACGGCACACGGCACCATTCCGGATGCCGTGGCGGCCACGGCCCGCGGTGTCTTCGGTTACCTGACCAAGCCCTTTGACAGCCAGGCGTTGCTGGCAAAGATACGTCAGGCGCTGACATTGTCGGCGGCCTCAGGTGACCGCGACGATGGCAATGCCTGGCGCGAGGAGATCGTCTGCCGCAGCCAGTGCATGGTCGAACTGCTGGAGGAAGCGCGCCTGGTGGCGGCTTCGGATGCCAGCGTCCTGATCCACGGCGAAAGTGGCAGCGGCAAGGAGTTGCTGGCGCGCGCGATCCATCGCGCCAGCCCACGGGCGGCGAAGCCGTTCGTCGCGATCAATTGCGGGGCGATCCCGGAAGCGCTGCTGGAATCGGAACTTTTCGGCCACGAGAAGGGGGCCTTTACTGGTGCCACGTCGCGGCACAGTGGTCTTTTCCAGGCGGCCGACGGCGGCACGCTGTTCCTCGACGAGATCGGCGACATGCCGCTGCCACTGCAGGTAAAGCTGCTGCGCGTGCTGCAGGAACGGGCCGTGCGTCCGGTCGGCGCGACGGTGTCGGTCGCGATCGACGTGCGCATCCTCTCGGCGACGCACCGCGATCTCGATGCCGCAATGCGCGATGGCACGTTCCGCGAGGATCTCTTCTACCGCCTGAATGTCGTCAGCCTGACGCTGCCCTCGCTCGATGCGCGACGCGAGGACATCCCGCTGCTGGCGACGCATTTCCTGAAGCTGCTCGTCAGCAAGTACCGCAAGCAGGTGAACGGATTCGCGCCCGATGCACTGGAAGCGCTGGCGACCTCGGCCTGGCCCGGGAATGTCCGCCAGCTCTACAACGTGGTCGAGCAGGTCTGCGCGCTGGCGACCTCGCCACTGATTCCGCTCTCGCTGGTGCAGCGGGCATTGCGCATACGCGGCAACGAGGTGCTCAGCTACGCCGAGGCGAAGCTGCGCTTCGAGCGCGACTACATTGTCCAGTTGCTCAAGCTGACCGATGGCAACGTCTCGGACGCGGCTCGCCTTGCCGACCGCAACCGGACCGAGTTCTACCGGCTGCTGCAGAAGCACGAGCTGGTGCCGGCGATGTTTCGCGGCGAAGGCTGACGTCGCCGGCGGGCGACGCCATTAACGGCAAAAAATCAGTCGCTTGCAATCAGGTACAGCAGGGCCGTTGCCGCCCGGCGACGTTTTCGCAACGCGCTTTTTCCGCTCGCGGCCAGCGTTTTCCTGCAAGGTCTTGATCGGGTTTCCGTTTTTCCGTCTGGCACGAATGTGGCTATGTCCCCTGCAGGCATAGACGCGAGGACAAGCGGATGAAATACACACTCAAGGAAACCCCGCCGGCAATCCCGACGATCGATGAAGCGAATGCCGATCCCGGCGGGAGCAGGCGCTGGAAATTGCTGGCGCTTATCGCGCCGGGACTGATCGCCATCGAGGCGGGGCCGGCGCCGTGGGCGGTCGAAGTGGGCACCGCCCTGGTGCGAGCGCTTCCGGGATGCAGCCCGCTACGTCCCGGAAGGCTCGTTCAGGCCGAGCCGGCGGCCGACACTCACTTCTCGACGAAGGCCCGCTCAATGACGTAATCGCCCTGTGCGCCGATGTACGGGGAAACCTTGAAGCCGCGCGCGTCGAGCAGTTCGCACATGTCGCGGTTCATCGCCGGGCTGCCGCAGATCATCGCGCGGTCGGTTTCCGGGTCGAGCGGCGGCAGTCCGAGATCGGCGCTGAGCTGGTCGGATTCGATCAGGTCGGTGATGCGTCCCTGGTTGCGGAAGGGCTCCCGGGTGACGGTCGGGTAGTAGAGGAGCTTGCCCGCGGTGAGTTCGCCGAGGAATTCGTGCTTCGGCAGTGTCTCCTCGATGAACTGCGAGTAGGCGAGTTCGCTCTGCCAGCGCACGCCATGGACGAGGATGACCTTGTCGAAGCGCTCGTAGGCTTCCGGGTCCTGGATCAGGCTGAGGAAGGGAGCGAGGCCGGTACCGGTGCCGAACAGCCAGAGATGCTTGCCGGGCTTGAGATCGCGCAGGACCAGCGTGCCGGTGGGCTTGCGGCTGACGACGATCGGATCGCCGGTCTTGAGGTGCTGCAGGCGCGAGGTCAGCGGGCCATTCGGCACCTTGATGCTGAAGAATTCGAGGTGCTCGTCGTGGTTGGCGCTGGCGATGCTGTAGGCACGCGTCAGCGGCTTGCCGTCGACCTCGAGGCCGATCATCACGAACTGCCCGTTGTCGAAGCGCAGTCCGGGGTCGCGCGTGGTCCGGAAGCTGAACAGATGGTCGTTCCAGTGGCGGACGTCGAGAACCGTTTCGGTAGCGTACTTGCTCATGGCGTTTCTTCTGCAAAGGGTTGGGATTGGCATAGTCTAGTTTTCGGCATAACATCCGTAAAACAGATTGTGTAGATAAAACCTATAGGTAATGCAGATATGCATTTCACGCTCCGCCAACTCGAGATCTTTGCCGCCATCGCGCGCCACGGCTCGGTGTCTGCTGCTGCAGGCGAGGTGGCGCTGACCCAGTCAGCCGCCAGCACGGCCCTCGGCGAAGTCGAGCGGCAGACCGGCCGGCGCCTTTTCGACCGCGTCGGAAAATCCCTGCACCTCAACGAACTCGGGCGCAGCCTGCTGCCCAAGGCGGTCGAACTGCTCGACCGCGCTGCCGAGATCGACGACCTGCTGCTTGGCCATGAAGCGATTGGCAGCCTCAAGGTCGGCGCGACGCTGACCATCGGTAACTATTTGGCCACGCTGATCGTTGCCGAGTTCCTGCAGCGATACCCGCAGGCCCGCCTGCGCCTTGAAGTGCGCAACACCGCGACCCTGCTCGACGCACTGGCGGCACACGAGGTCGACCTCGGGCTGATCGAGGGGGACTGCCGGCATCCGGAACTGCAGGTCGAACCGTGGATCGATGACGAACTGGCGGTGTTCTGTGCCCCCGGTCATCCGCTGGCCGGACGCAAGGCATCGCTGGCCAGGCTTCTGGAAGAGCCGTGGATCCTGCGCGAGACGGGTTCGGGGACGCGCGAAACCTTCGATCATGCCTTCCGGCACCATCTGTCGCAGCTGACCGTCCGGCTCGAACTCGAGCATACCGAGGCGATCAAGCGTGCGGTCGAGAGCGGTCTCGGGCTTGGCTGCATTTCGCGCCTGGCCCTGCGGGAGGCCTTCCGCCGCGGCAGCCTGATCGAGGTAATGGCGCCCGGGCTGGATCTTCGCCGCACCTTCAACTTCGTCTGGCATCGCGACAAGTTCCACGGGGCCGGCCTCGCGGCCTTCCTGGCGCTGTGTCGGGAATTCTCGGCCGGTGCCGACCGCAGCGACGATATTCCGTTGCCACCCATACGATAGGCTGGCCGCCACCGGGATGCTTGGTGCATACTGCCAAGGGGATTCCCCGGACATTACCCAATAAGAGGATCAATACATGAAGAAAACCATCCTGGTCGGCGCGGCGCTCGCTGCAGCCCTGACGTTCTCTGTCCCGGTGTCGGCCGAGACGACGCTGGAGAAGATCAAGCACAGCGGCACCATCAAGCTGGGCTACCGTGAAAACTCGCTTCCGTTCTCGTTCGTCGGCGATGACAAGCAGCCGCATGGCTACAGCGTCGATCTCTGCCGCATCGTTGCCGACGACATCGGGCGCCAGCTTGGTCTTGCCAAGCTCGACGTGCGCTGGGTTCTGGTGACCGCGAAGAGCCGCTTCGATGCGCTGAAGCACGGCGATATCGACCTCGAGTGCGGCAACACGACGCAGACGCTGTCGCGGCGCGTCGATTTCGATTTCAGCGTGATGACGTTCATCGACGGCGCCGGCCTGCTGTTCCGCGCCGGCGAGAAGCCGGCCTCGCTCGATGACATCAAGGGTCAGCGCGTAGCCGTCGTCGTCGGCACGACGACGGAGAAGGTACTCGACGAGCTGGTCGGCGCCGCCAAGCTCGGGGTGCGCCTGATCAAGGTCGACGATCACGATGACGCCATCAAGGCATTGAACGACAAGTCCGCCACCGCCTACGCGGCCGACCGGACCGTGCTGATCACGACGGCACTGGTGCAGGGGCAGGGCAAGAATTACGACCTCGGCGACGTGCAGTTCACCTACGAGCCCTATGGCCTGACGATGCGGCGGGACGCGGACATGCGCCTGGCCGTGGATCGTTCGCTTTCCCGCCTCTATCGCAGCGGCGAAATCGGCCCGGTCCTCAAGCGCTGGTTCGAACCCCTGGGTGCCCCGGGTGAGATGCTGAAGGCAGTGTTCCTGCTCAACGGCCTGCCGGAGTAAGTCAGCGAGGCGTGCCGCCAGCCAGTCTGTCGGCCGCGTAAAAAAGGCCGCATCGTCATGATGCGGCCTTTTTCGTTGGCGCTGCGCTGATGCAGCGTGAGGATCAGTACTCCGACATCGGTACGCAGGCGCAGTGCAGGTTGCGGTCGCCGTAGACGTCGTCGATGCGGTTCACGCTTGGCCAGAACTTGTTTTCGCGTACATACGGCAGCGGGAAGACGGCTTCCTCTCGGCTGTAGGGGCGATCCCAGTCGGCGGCCATCACGTCGGCCTGCGTGTGCGGGGCATGCTTGAGCGGGTTGGCGTCGGCCGGCCAGGTGCCGTTCTCGATTTTCCTGATTTCGTTGCGGATCGAAATCATCGCCGCAATGAAGCGGTCGAGTTCAGCCTTCGGCTCGGATTCGGTTGGCTCGACCATGATCGTGCCGGCAACCGGGAAGCTCACCGTCGGGGCGTGGAAGCCGTAATCCATCAGGCGCTTGGCGATGTCGATCTCGGCGATGCCGGTGGCCGCCTTGATGCCGCGGATGTCGAGGATGCATTCGTGGGCGACGCGTCCCTGCGCGCCGACATATAGCACCGGGTAGTGGTCCTTGAGCATCGTCGCCACGTAGTTGGCGTTGAGGATCGCGGTCTTCGTCGCCAGCGTCACGCCTTCGCCGCCGAGCATGGTGATGTAC
>JAKJEY010000040.1 GCA_022705165.1 Pseudomonadota bacterium | reverse complement strand
GCGGTTGGCGCGGGCGGCAAGGTCTTCCTCGCTGTTCCAGCGGCCGACGACCTCACGCAGTTCGGAGCGGTTCGGGGTGATCACCGTGGCTCCGGCATATTTCGAGTAATCGTCACCCTTGGGGTCGACCAGCACGCGCTTCCCTGCCGCACGGGCGAGCCGGATCATCTCTTCGATGTGGGCAAGGCCGCCCTTGCCGTAGTCCGACAGGATCACGACGTCGCAGTCAGGCAGCAGCTTCTCGAATTCAGCGAGCTTGGCGCGCAGCACCTCGTGCGACGGCGCCGTCTCGAAGTCGATGCGCAGGAGCTGCTGCTGGCGCCCGATGACGCGCAGCTTCACCGTGGTGCTGATGGCAGCATCGAGGTGCAGGCTGGAGCGGACCTTCTCCCGCTCCATCAGGCGGCCCAGCGTCACGCCCGCTTCATCGTCGCCTACGACCGAGAGCAGGGAAACCTGCGCGCCGAGCGCGGCAGCATTGCGTGCGACGTTGGCCGCTCCGCCGGGGCGCTCTTCGCTCTTCTCGACCTTGACCACCGGCACCGGGGCCTCCGGCGAGATGCGGCTGACGTCGCCGAAACAATAACGGTCGAGCATGACGTCACCGACGACCAGCAGACGTGCAGCGGAGAGATCTGGCAGCACGCCAGGCTTGTCAGTATTTGCTTGCTTCATCAGGGTGTGAGGTCGAATTCTTCGGTACGCTTCGGCGGATAGGTTTCCCAGCCGCCACAGGCCGGACAGCGCCAGTAGAACTGCCGCGCCTTGAAGCCGCAATTATCGCACCGATAGCGGGCAAGGCGGCGCGTGTAGTTCTGCACGATGCCCTTGGCCAGATCGATGTCCGGCCGGATTTCCGGTGCGGCGTTGAAGAGGCGGGCTTCGAGCAGCTTGTCGAAGCCGAGCAGCGTCGGATTGCGGCGCAGCTCATCGCGCACCAGCGTGTAGGCCACCTCGGCACCATCGCTCTCGAGCACGAGTTGGAAGACCACGTCGAGCAGGTCGAGCGAGTGATAGTTTTCCAGGTAGCCGCGCAGCAGGCGCAGGCCGTCGTCGCGACGGTCCAGTGCGCGATACGCCGCCAGCAGGCGCTGGGCGACAAGAGCGAGGTAAGCCGGATTCTGCGATTCGATCTGTTGCCAGCTGTCGATCGCCGCCTGCTGGTCCCCTTCCTGCGCATTCAGGTCGCCGAGCAGGAGGCTGGCGCGCACGCAGTGGCGGTTCATTTCCAGCGCCGTCTCGAGGTGGGTACGCGCCTCCGCGCGTCGTGAGCGGATCATTTCTGCTGCCGCCAGCTCGCAGTAATACTCGGCAATTTCCTTGCGGGATGCGACGTCCGGCAATTCCTTGGCAATGGCGATCGCGCGCTCCCAGTCCTTGCCCAGCTGGTAGATCTCGAGCAGGCTGCGCTTCGCTTCTTCGTCCAGCATGGTGCCGCGCAGGCGCTCGAAGGTTTCCTCGGCACGGTCGAGAAGGCCGGCCTTGAGGTAATCCTGTCCAAGCTCCGACACCGCAGCGAGCTTCAGGTCCTCGGGGATGTCATCGCGCTCGATCAGGTTCTGGTGCATGCGGATCGCACGCTCGGTTTCACCCCGGCGGCGGAAGAGGCCACCCAGCGCAAAATGCAGCTCGATGGTCTGGGGATCGATCTTGACCGCCTCGACGAAGGATTCGATGGCGCGGTCAGGCTGCTCGTTGAGCAGGAAATTGAGGCCCTGGAAATAGGAGCGCGGCAGCGAGCGCGACTCCTTGACGACATGGCGGATGTCGATGCGTGCCGCGGCCCAGCCGAGGCCGAAGAAAGCCGGGAAAAGCAGGAGGTACCAGAGTTCGAAATCCATGAAGGTTCCGTGATTTCAGATCAGGAATGCGGCGGCACGATTACCCGGGTCTCGGCCTTGGCCGCCGCGAGCTCCCGCTTGAGCGTCGTGATTTCGCGGCGCAGGCCGAAGATCGTGCCGAGCAGGGAGATTGCGCCGAAGAACGCACCACCGGCGAAGAAGGCGAGCACGACGATGATCAGCGGTGCCTGCCAGGCCGTTTCGAGGAAGAACTGGACGCTGACCGGGGCGGTATTTTTTACCGCGAAAGCGAACAGGAACAGGAAGATGAAGCCGCGGACTACCCAGACCAGCGTACGCATTCCCAAAGCCTCAAGCATGAAAAAGGGCGGCAACTTCCGTTGCCGCCCCGAATCTACCACAGCTAGCGTCAGACGCGACCGTTGTCTACGCGCTCACGCAGTTCCTTGCCGGCCTTGAAGTGCGGAACGTACTTCTCGGGGACGCTTACCTTGTCCCCGGATTTCGGATTCCTTCCCGTTCGCGGCGGACGGTAGTTCAGCGCAAAGCTGCCGAACCCCCGGATCTCGATGCGATCGCCCTTGGCCAGTGCCTCGGACATCGCATCAAGCATCATCTTCACCGCGAAATCGGCATCCTTCGCGACCAGCTGCGGAAACCGCGTCGCCAGTCGTGCGATCAGCTCGGATTTGGTCATGCTTAGCCTTGGTTGTTCAGTTTCGCCTTCAGCAGCGCACCGAGGTTGGTCGTGCCGGAAGCAGCATTGTCAGAGGCGATCTTCTGCATCGCTTCGTGCTGCTCGGCTTGATCCTTGGCCTTGATCGACAGGTTGATGCCGCGGGTCTTGCGGTCAACGTTGATGATCATGGCTTCGATCTCGTCACCGACCTTCAGGTGCTGCGAGAGATCCTCGATGCGGTCACGCGAGAACTCGGAGGCACGCAGGTAGCCTTCGACGTCGCCGTCCAGCTGCATCACGGCACCACGGGCATCCACCGACTTCACGACGCAACGCGTGATGGCGTTCTTTTCGTGCGTAGCGATGTAGTTGGTGTACGGGTCGCCTTCGAGCTGCTTGATGCCCAGCGAGATGCGTTCCTTGTCGGTATCGATGGCAAGAACGACTGCCTCGACTTCGTCACCCTTCTTGAAGCCACGGATGGCTTCTTCACCGGACTGCGACCACGACAGGTCGGAGAGGTGAACCAGGCCATCGATGCCGCCCGGCAGACCAATGAAGACGCCGAAGTCGGTGATCGACTTGATCTGGCCCGACACCTTGTCGTTCTTCTTGTGGATCGCAGCGAAGGTTTCCCACGGATTGCTGGTGACCTGCTTGATGCCCAGCGAAATGCGGCGACGCTCTTCGTCGATCTCGAGGATCATGACTTCGACTTCGTCGCCGAGCTGGACAACCTTGCTCGGGTGAACGTTCTTGTTGGTCCAGTCCATTTCGGAGACGTGCACCAGGCCTTCGATGCCCTGCTCGATCTCGACGAACGAACCGTAGTCGGTCAGGTTGGTGACCTTGCCGAACAGGCGGGTGCCCTGCGGGTAGCGGCGAGCGATGCCGACCCACGGATCTTCGCCCAGCTGCTTCAGGCCCAGCGAGACGCGGTTCTTCTCGGTGTCGAACTTGAGGATCTTGGCGGTGACTTCATCACCGACGTTGAGCACTTCGCTCGGGTGACGGACACGGCGCCAGGCCAGGTCGGTGATGTGCAGCAGGCCATCGATGCCACCGAGGTCCACGAACGCGCCGTAGTCGGTGATGTTCTTGACGGTACCGCTGACGGTGGCGCCTTCGGCCAGCGTCGACAGCAGCTTCTCGCGCTCTTCGCCCATGGTCGCTTCGAGCACGGCACGGCGCGAGACAACGACGTTGTTGCGCTTGCGGTCGAGCTTGATGACCTTGAATTCGAGGGTCTTGCCTTCGTACGGCGTGGTGTCCTTGACCGGACGCATGTCGACCAGCGAGCCCGGCAGGAAGGCGCGGACGCTGTTGGTCATGACGGTCAGGCCGCCCTTCACCTTGCCGGTGATGGTGCCGGTGACCAGCGAGCCGTCGTTGAGGGCTTGCTCGAGGGCGTTCCAGGCAGCGATGCGCTTGGCGCGGTCGCGCGACAGGCGGGTTTCGCCAAAGCCGTTTTCGAGCTGCTCGATGGCGACTTGCACGAAGTCGCCAGCCTTCACTTCGAGTTGGCCCTGGTCGTTCAGGAATTCTTCGACGTCGATGTAGCTTTCGGACTTGAGGCCGGCGTTGACGACCACAAAGTTCTGGTCAACGCGCACCACTTCGGCGGTGATCACCTCACCCTGGCGCATTTCCTGGCGCGCAAGGCTTTCTTCGAAGAGGGCGGCAAAGCTTTCGGTAACGGGAACAGCAGACATGTATCTTCCTTGCACCGCATTGCTGCGGCAAATCAGTTAGTTAAAGACCGTCGTCGATTTCCATCTCCCTGGAGAAGGGAAAAACGCCCCTCGCGGTTCTGTTCAGCCGGCATGACCGGACTGGCGGAACCGTAGAAAGCGCCCATGCGGGGAAACCTGCGACACCCTGGTGCTACTTGGTACTACGCTTACTACTGGTACTACTGAACTATTCAGCTCCTGCCTTCTGTGCCCAACCCAACACCTTGGCCACCGCTTCATCGATGGTCAGGGCCGTGGTTTCGAGCAATTCGGCATCGGCCGTTTGCCGGAGCGGCGCCACGCTACGCTGGCTGTCGCGCTCGTCGCGCTCGCGCAGATCCTGCAAAATCGGCGTGATTGTAGCCTCAATCCCTTTTGCGATCAACTGCTTATAGCGCCGCTCGGCGCGAATTTCGACACTGGCCGTCAGGAACACCTTGGTTTTGGCATCCGGGAAGATGACCGAGCCCATGTCGCGCCCGTCCCCAACCAGGCCCGGAGCACGCCGGAACAGGCGCTGGCGGAACAGCAGGGCCTCACGCACGGCCGGCAGTGCGGCCACTTTTGAGGCGCCGGTACCCATTTCCTCGGTACGGATCGCCTCGCCGACCTCTTCTCCTGACAGACTGATCGACTCGCCTTCGAATACGACATCGAGCTTCGCCGCGATGGCCGCGACCGCCGGCTCGTCGTCCCAGGCCACGCCGGCGCGCTTTGCCGCCAACGCGGTCAGACGATAAAGCGCTCCAGAATCAAGGTAGTGCCAGCCCAACGCAGCAGCGACGCGGGCAGCGACCGTGCCTTTGCCGGAGGCCGAGGGGCCATCGATGGCAATCACCGGCACGGCAGTCGTCACCGTTGCCAACCGGTCGAAATAGTCGGGGAAGGTCTTGGCGACGCACTTCGGGTCATTGATGCGCAGCGCCGTGCCGAAGGCGGCCAGCGAGAAGCACATCGCGATGCGGTGGTCGTCGTAGGTATCGATGCCTTCGGGCGGAGAAGCCAGCGCCTCCAGCGGCGACACGCGGATGTAGTCAGCACCCTCCTCGACCTCTGCACCGAGCTTGCGCAGTTCGGTGGCCATGGCGGCTATGCGGTCGGTTTCTTTCACACGCCAGCTGGCGATGTTGCGCAGTGTGGTGGTGCCGTCGGCATATAACGCCATGACGGCCAGCGTCATCGCCGCATCGGGGATGTGGTTGCAGTCGAGCGAGATGCCCATCAGGCCACCCGCCGGGGCTTTCGCCTCGATCCAGTTGTCGCCCATCTCGATGACGGCGCCCATCTGCGCCAGTGCATCAGCGAAGCGAACGTCGCCCTGAATCGAATCGCGACCGACCCCCTCGACGCGCACCGGCCCGCCACCGATGGCACCGAGCGCAAGGAAGTAGGAGGCGGAAGAGGCATCCCCTTCGACATAGATCGTGCCCGGCGAACGGTAGCGGCTGCCGGCCGGTACGACGAAGCGCTGCCAGCCGTCACGGGCCACCGTGACGCCGAAGCGAGCCATCGTCGCCAGCGTGATCTCGATATAGGGCTTGGAAATCAATTCACCGACGACTTCGACCGTCGTTTCGACGCCGGTGAGCGGCAAGGCCATCAGCAGACCGGTCAGGAACTGGCTGGAAACATCGCCACGGACCTTGACCACCCCGCCCGACTTGATCGTCGCCGGCTTGAGTTGCAGCGGGGGGTAGCCTTCGTTGCCAAGATAAGTGATGTCGGCACCGAGCTGGCGCAGACCATCGACGAGGTCACCGATCGGTCGCTCATGCATGCGCGGCACGCCGGAGAGCTTGAAGCTGCCACCGGCCAGCGCCAGCGCGGCAGTCAACGGACGGAAGGCGGTACCGGCGTTGCCGAGGAAGAGATCGGCCTCGCGCACCGGAAAATCACCAGCGCAACCCTGGACGCGATAGGCGTCGCCGCCGAGTGGCTCGACCTTGACGCCCAGCGTTTGCAGCGCTTCCAGCATGCGCGCGGTGTCGTCGGAGGCCAGCAGGTCGCGGACTTCAGTGACGCCATCGGCCAGTGCCGACAGCAGCAGCACGCGGTTGGAAATGCTCTTCGAGCCGGGCAGGCGGACGGTGCCGCGCGCCGAGACGAGTGGCGGAAGGTCAAGAAATTCCATCGGGGTCTTCCAGCGGTGTTTGTCTTATTTCTGTGATTCCTGCCAGGCACGGCGTGCCGTGCGGGCGGTATCGAAAATTTCTTCCAGGCGCCCGCCATCATTGGCTTCCAGCGCCGCACGCATCTCATCGATCTGATCCTCGTAGCGCTTCAGTTCAATGAGCAGTGCCTCACGGTTGGCGAGCGCGATGTCACGCCACATTTCCGGGTGGCTCGCCGCAATACGCGTGAAGTCGCGGAAACCAGACGCGGCAAAGGTGAAGAACAACTCGCTGTTGTCGCGGACGGCCAGGTCATGGACCAGTGCAAACGAGAGCAGGTGGGGCAGGTGGCTTACCGCAGCGAATACCTGGTCGTGCTCCGCCGGCGTCAGTTCGAATATCTGTGCCCCGCACCACTCCCACGCGGAACGGACGCGGGCGACGTTGAGCACGGGATTCTCCGGCAGCGCCGTCAGTACGACCTTGCGTTCACGGTAGAGGTCGGCCTTGGCAGCCGCGGCACCACTGTTCTCGGCGCCCGCAATCGGGTGTGCCGGCACGAACTGGCCGATCTTGTCGTCAAACGCCGCACGGGCCGCCGCGACGACATCGGATTTGGTGCTGCCGCCATCGGTCACGACCGTGTCCGGCCCGAGGTAGGGGGCAATGCGCGCCATGATTTCCGGCATCTGGCCGACCGGCGTCGCGATCAGCACGAGGTCGGCGTCGACGACTTCCTGACCCGGATTGGCGCCGATGCGATCGATGATGCCGAGATCGAGCGCCTGCTTCAGGGTGCCGACGCTACGGCCAAAACCGACGACCTCCCCCACCTCGCCCGCCGCCTTCAGCGCCAGTGCGAAGGAGCCGCCGATCAGGCCGACGCCGAATACGACGATCTTGCCAAACTCGGGGCCCGTCGAACGCTCGCTCATTGGTTCAGAGCGCCTTTTCCAGGGCCTCAAGGAAGCGCGTGTTCTCCGGCTCGGTGCCGATGGTCACGCGCAGCCAGTCCGGGAGGCCGTAGCCGCCGATCGGGCGGACGATGACGCCCTGCTTCAGGAGGCGCTGGTTTACGCCGGCGGCATCGTTCACCTTGAAGGTCACGAAGTTGCCATGCGCCGGAATGTGCGCAAGGCCATGACGCTTCAGGCCGGCGATGATCTGCGCCATGCCGGCACGGTTCAGCTCGTAGCTCCGCGCAACGAATTCATGGTCGTCGAGGGCAGCAACCGCCGCGGCAAGCGCGAGGTTGTTGCAGTTGAACGGCTGGCGCACGCGGTTCATCAGGTCAGCAATCTCGGCGGAGGCCAGCGCGTAGCCGATGCGCAGGCCGGCGAGGCCGTAGATCTTCGAGAAGGTGCGCGTGATCACCAGGTTCGGGAATTCCGCGAGCCACGCGACGGTATCGACGCGGTCAGAGGGCGGCAGGTATTCGTTGTAGGCCTCGTCCAGCACGACCACGACATCCGACGGCACCTTCTGCAGGAAGGCCTTCAGCTGCGGATAGGGCAGGAAGTTGCCGGTCGGGTTGTTCGGATTGGCTACCCAGACGATGCGCGTGTCCGGGCGGATCGCCGCCTGCATCGCGTCGAGGTCGTGGCCGAAATCCTTCGCCGGCACGACGATCAGTTCGGCACCGGCCGAGAGCGTCGCCAGCGGATAGACCGCGAAGGCGTGTTGCGAGAACACCGCCGAGCGCCCCGCCGCAAGGAATACGCGGGCAATCAGGTCGAGGACGTCGTTCGAACCGTTGCCGAGCACGATGCGGTTCATGTCGAGGCCGGTGTGGTTCGCCAGCGCCTTCTTCAGGTCGAAATCGTCCGGATAGCGCTCCAGCGTCCCCGCGGCCTTCTCCATCGCGGCCTTCGCTTTCGGGCTCATGCCGAGCGGATTCTCATTGGACGCAAGCTTGACGATCTTTTCCACCGGGATGCCCATCTCGCGGGCGAGTTCGGTGATCGGCTTGCCCGGCAGGTAGGGCGAAATGGCACGGACGTAGGGCAGCGCCTGGTCAATGAGGGACATGGTTAACCTCGGAGAGTAACGTTCAAATGTTCAGTAGACCGCGGACGGATACGAGCCCAGGACCTTCAGGTAGGCGGCCTGCTGCTTCAGCTCGGCGAGCGCCTTGGCGACCTTGGGGTCGTCCTGGTGGCCATCGATGTCTACGAAGAAGACATAGTCCCACAGCGTGTGGCGGGCGGGACGCGATTCCAGCCGCGTCATCGACACTCCGGCCTCGGCCAGCGGCAGCAGCAGGCCGTGCAGGGAGCCGGTGCGGTTCGGCGCCGACATGATCAGCGAGGTCTTGTCGCGGCCGGATACGCCGGCATCGTGGCGACCAAGGACCAGGAAGCGCGTCGTGTTGTTGGGCTCGTCCTCGATGTTGGCGACGAGGATGGGCACGTTGAAGCGTTCGGCAGCGGCCTCGCCGGCAATCGCAGCGGCGCCCTCCTCCTGCATCGCCATCTCGGCCGCCTGCGAGTTGCTGCCGACCGAGATACGGGGCACGTTCGGCAGGTTGCGGTTCAGCCATTCATGGCACTGCGCCAGCGACTGTGCGTGCGAATAGACCTTCGTGACCTTGTCGAGCGATGCCTCACGGGTCATCAGGTTCTGGTGGATGCGCAGCACGACTTCGCCGCAAACCCTGAGCGGTGTCGCAAAGAGCAGGTCCATGCTGCGCCCGACGGCACCTTCGGTCGAGTTCTCGACAGGGACCACGGCGTAATGCGCATGACCGGCCTCCACCTCACGGAATACGTCGTCGATCGAGGTCTGCGGCAAGAGGCGCGCGGCGTGACCGAAATGCTTGGTAGCGGCGCTGCCCGTAAACGATCCGAGCGGCCCGAGGAAGGCAACCGAGAGCGGCTGCTCCAGCGACAGGCAGGTCGACATGACCTCGCGGAACAGCCAGGTCACGTTCTCGTTCGAGAGCGGGCCGGGGTTGATTTCCTGAATGCGGCGCAACACCTGCGCCTCGCGTTCCGGACGGTAGATGAAGCCGGCCTCGCCATGCTTCGCCTTGATCTCGCCCACCTTCTGCGCGCAGCGGGCGCGCTTGTTCAGGAGCTCGAGCAGTTGCCCGTCAATGCTGTCGATCTCGTCGCGGACGACGCCCAGTTCCTTCTGCAGATCGCTCATGCGTTGCGCTTCCGGAAATCGTTCATGAACTCGACCAGCGTGCGCACGCCATCGGTCGGCATGGCGTTGTAGATCGAGGCGCGCATGCCGCCCACCGACTTGTGGCCCTTGAGCGACGCCAGTCCCGCGGCCTTCGACTCGGCCAGGAAGGCAGCATCGAGTTCCGGGCGCAGCAGCGTAAACGGCACGTTCATGCGCGAGCGGTCGGCAATGCGTACCGGGTTGCGGTAGAACCCTTCGCTCTCGTCAATGCAGGCGTAGAGCAGTTCGGCCTTGTGCCGGTTGATCTTCTCGACTTCGGCGAGGCCGCCCTGGCGCTTCAGCCACTGGAAGACGAGGCCGGCAACGTAGATGGCGAAAGTCGGCGGCGTATTCAGCATCGAGCCGTTCTCGGCCATCACCGCGTAATCCATGATGCTCGGGATGGTCTTCCAGGCTTTGCCGAGCAGATCTTCGCGCACGATGACGAGGGTCACGCCCGACGGGCCGACGTTCTTCTGGGCGCCGGCATAGATCATCGCGTACTTCGACACGTCGACCGGCCGCGACAGGATGTGCGAGCTCATGTCAGCAACGAGCGGTGCGCCCGCCTGCGGCAGGCGGCTGCAGTCGAGTTCCAGGCCGTGGATCGTCTCGTTGGTGCAGAGATGGACGTAGGCGGCATTCGCGTCAATCGAAATCTCGCCGGCATCCAGGTTGCGCGTGAAGCCTGCAGCCTCGGTCGATCCGGCATTGCGCACCGAGGCGATGCCGGCAGCAACGTGCTGCGCTTCCTTGAGTGCCTTCTTGGACCACGACCCAGTGACAAGGTAGTCGGCCGATCCGCCGGCCGGCAGCAGGTTCATCGGCAGCTGGGCGAACTGCTGCGTCGCGCCGCCCTGCAGGAACAGAACCTTGTAGTTTGCCGGGATGCCGAGGAGCGCCCTGAGGTCGGATTCGGCCGTCTCGATGATCGACGTGAATTCCTTGCCGCGATGACTCATCTCCATCACGCCGCAGCCGGCACCGTGCCAGTCGAGCATCTCGTCCTTGACCTGCTCGAGCACCTCGGCTGGCAGGACGGCCGGACCGGCGCTGAAGTTCCAGATGCGCGTCATCGGGGCTCCTGATTACTCTTCGTCGTCGGTCTCGACAATCTTCTCGAGGCCCGCCAGCTTCTCGCCGTCATCGAGCGAGATCAGCGTCACGCCCTGCGTGGCACGGCCGAGTTCGCGGATCTCGGACACACGCGTACGGATCAGCACGCCGCCAGTGGTGATCAGCATGATCTCGTCTTCATCCGTCACCAGTTTGGCACCGACGACCTTGCCGTTGCGGTCGCTGGCCTTGATCGCCATGACGCCCTGCGTGCCGCGGCCGGAGTGGCGGAAGTCGGCGAGTGCAGTGCGCTTGCCGAAGCCGTTCTCGGTGGCCACCAGCACCGTCTGCTGGTCATTTTCGGCGACCAGCAGCGACAGCACCGTCTGCTCCTTGCCGAGCTTCATGCCACGCACGCCGCGGGCCGGACGGCCCATCGGACGGACATCTTCCTCGTCGAACCAGACCGCGCGGCCGCCGTCGGACACCAGCACGATGTCGTTTTCGCCGTTGGTGATCTCGGCACCGATCAGGTAGTCGCCTTCGTCCAGCGCGACGGCGATGATGCCGGCCTTGCGCGGGTTGGAGAATTCGGAGAGCGGGGTCTTCTTGACCGTACCCTGCGAGGTCGCCATGAAGATGAAGCGGTCCTGCGCGAACTCTTTGACCGGCAGGATGGCGTTGATCTTCTCGCCCTCCTCGAGCGGGAACATGTTCACGATCGGCTTGCCGCGGCTGTTGCGGCTGCCCTGCGGTACTTCGTAGACCTTGATCCAGTACACGCGGCCACGGTTCGAGAAGCACAGGATGTAGTCGTGCGTATTGGCCACAAACAGGTGGTCGACGAAATCGTCTTCCTTGATCGCTGCGGCCTGTTTGCCGCGGCCGCCGCGACGCTGGGCGCGGTAGTCGGTGAGAGGCTGCGACTTGATATAGCCCGTGTGCGACAGGGTCACGACCATGTCCTGCGGCGTGATCAGGTCTTCGATGCCGAGGTCCTGCGTATGCGTGACGATCTCCGAACGGCGCTTGTCGCCAAACTGTTCCTTCACCGCCTTCAGTTCTTCACCGATGATCTGCGTGATGCGCTCCGGACGGTCGAGGATGTCCATGAGGTCGGTGATCTTTTCCAGCAGCTCGCGGTAGTCGGTGACGATCTTGTCGCGCTCGAGGCCGGTCAGGCGCTGCAGGCGCAGTTCGAGGATGGCCTGGGCCTGCGCATCCGACAGCAGGTAGCCCTTCTTCGAGAGGCCGAATTCGAGGCCAAGGCCTTCCGGCCGCGTCGCATCCATCGCCGCGCGGGCGAGCATCTCGGTCACCGTCGGCGAGGTCCACAGCTTGCCCATCAGGCCGCGCTTGGCATCGGCCGGGGTCGGCGCCGCCTTGATCAGTGCAATGATCTCGTCGACGTTGTCGAGCGCCACTGCCAGGCCTTCCTGGGTGTGCGCCTTCTCGCGCGCCTTCCGGAGTTCGTAGACGGTACGACGGGTGATCACCTCGCGCCGGTGCGCGAGGAAGCATTCGATCATCTGGCGCAGGTTCAGCAGGCGCGGCTGGCCGTCGACCAGCGCCACCATGTTCATGCCGAAGGTGTCCTGCAGCTGCGTCTGCTTGTACAGGTTGTTCAGCACGACTTCGGGGATGACGTCACGCTTCAGCTCGATGACCACGCGCATGCCGGACTTGTCCGACTCGTCCTGGATGTGAGAGATGCCCTCGATCTTCTTGTCGTTGACCAGCTCGGCGATCTTTTCCAGCAGGGTGCGCTTGTTAACCTGGTAGGGCAGCTCGTCGACGATGATCGCCTGCTTGTTGCCCTTCTCCAGATCCTCGATGTGCGTGCGGGCACGCATGACAACACGGCCGCGGCCGGTGCGGTAGCCATCGCGCACGCCGGAAACGCCGTAGATGAAGCCGGCGGTCGGGAAATCGGGGGCCGGAATGATGTCGATCAGCTCGTCGATCGAGATTTCCGGATTGGCCAGCATGGCCAGGCAGCCGTCGATCACTTCGTTCAGGTTGTGCGGCGGAATGTTCGTCGCCATGCCGACCGCGATACCGGCCGAGCCGTTGATCAGCAGGTTCGGGATGCGCGCCGGCAGGATCAGCGGCTCCTGCTCCGAGCCGTCGTAGTTCGGGCCGAAGTCGCAGGTTTCCTTGTCGATGTCTTCGAGCAGCTGGTGGCCAATCTTGGCCATGCGGACTTCGGTGTAACGCATCGCCGCCGCGTTGTCGCCGTCGACCGAGCCAAAGTTGCCCTGGCCGTCGACCAGCATGTAGCGCAGCGAGAAGTCCTGCGCCATGCGCACGATGGTGTCGTACACCGCCGTGTCGCCGTGCGGGTGGTATTTACCGATGACGTCGCCGACGACACGCGCCGACTTCTTGTAGGCCTTGTTCCAGTCGTTGCCGAGTTCGTGCATCGCGAAGAGCACGCGGCGGTGCACTGGCTTCAGGCCGTCGCGCACGTCCGGCAGCGCCCGGCCCACGATCACGCTCATCGCGTAATCGAGGTAGGAGCGCCGCATCTCGTCTTCGAGGCTGATCGGCAGGGTCTCTTTGGCAAACTGCGGCTGTTGTTGCGTCGGTTCCATATCTCTTCCACGCGCCGCTTGGGATGCGGCTTATGTTGTCGTCTTGGCGAAACCGGCAATTCTATCATGGGGGCATCCCCTACCGCAGCCTCGCGACACCCTCCGCAACAACGGGCAAAAACAACGACATTTGCTTGAAGAAGGCCGAATTTTCGTGTTTAAATCCGGACACAGCACCGCCGACAACCTCATATTCATCAACGGTAACGGCAATCAGGAGGAGTCATGTTCAAAACCAAAACCATCGCCCGGATGCTCGCGGCAACCAGCCTGCTGGCCATGACGGCGCTGGCCCATGCGCAAAGCATGGATCGCGTCTACGTCATCGACCAGCGCGGTGAAGTTGCCCGCAGCGGCACCGGCCTTTGCTGGCGCACCGGCTTCTGGACGCCGGCTGCAGCCGCCAACGATCCGGCCGGCTGTGCCTGCGACAAGGATCTGCTGCCCAAGGAAAAGTGCGAGCCGAAGCCCGCCGCCGCGGCCGCAGCGCCCGCCGCCGCGAAGCCGATCACGATCGCTGCCAAAGAGCTGTTCGATTACGACAAGGCGATCCTGAAGCCGGAAGGCAAGGCGGCAATCGACCGCGAAGTCATCGCCAAGCTGAAGGAAGCCGGCCCGATCAAGACGATGCTGGTCACCGGCCACACCGACCGCCTGGGCTCACAGCAGTACAACCAGAAGCTCTCCGAGAAGCGTGCCGAGGTTGTGAAGAGCTACCTCGTTTCGAAGGGCGTTCCGGTCGACAAGATCGAGACGATGGGCGCTGGCAAGACCCAGCCGGCGACCGGCGTGCCGAAGTGTGACGACAAGCTTCCGAAGAAGAAGCTGATCGAATGCCTGGCACCGCATCGCCGTGTCACCATCGACGTGACGGCCGAACCCAAGAAGTAATCGGCCAGATCGAAGCCACCAAAAACCCCGCTCCGGCGGGGTTTTTCTTACCCGCTGACCTGCTCGCCACGCCGATGACCCTGCCATGACCGAAGCGATCGACCTGCTCATCCGCGCACGCTGGATCATCCCGGTGGAGCCTGCCGATACGGTACTTGAGCACCATGTACTGGCTGTCCGTGACGGACGCATCGTCGCCCTGTTGCCCGAGCGGGAAGCGCTAGAACACTACACAGCCGAGCGCGAAATCACGCTCGACCGGCATGTCCTGATGCCCGGCCTCGTCAATCTGCATTGCCACGCCGCCATGAGCCTGCTGCGCGGCCTCGCCGACGACATGCCGTTAATGACCTGGCTGCAGGACCACATCTGGCCGGCTGAGGGGCGCCACGTTTCTCCCGAATTCGTGCACGACGGCACCCTGCTCGCCTGCGCCGAGATGCTGCGTGGCGGCATTACCTGCTTCAACGACATGTACTTTTTCCCGACCGCCGCTGCCGCCGCGGTCCGCGAAGCGGGCATGCGGGCGGTGATCGGGCTGCCCCTGCTGGAATTTCCCACCGCCTACGCCACCGACGCCGACGACTACCTGGCCAAAGGGCTGGCTGCCCGAGATGAACTGCTCGGCCAACCGCTGCTCCATTTCGCGCTGGCGCCGCACGCGCCCTATACCGTCAGCGACCGCAGCTTCGAGCGCGTCGCGACGCTGACCGGCGAACTTGACCTGCCCGTCCACCTGCATGTCCATGAAACGCTGCACGAAATCGCAGAAAGCCAAAAGCTCCATGGCGTACGCCCACTGGAGCGCCTGCGCCGGCTGGGTGTCGTCGGCCCCAACCTGATTGCCGTTCACGCCGTGCACCTCGATGACCACGAAATTGCCATGCTCGCGGCGAACAGTTGCTCGGTCGCGCACTGCCCTGCGTCAAACCTGAAGCTCGGCAGCGGCATTGCACGCGTCGCAAACCTCGCAGCGGCAGGAGTCAATATCGGCATCGGCACCGATGGTGCCGCCAGCAACAACCGCCTCGACCTTCTCGGCGAGACCCGCCTGGCCGCCTTGCTCGCCAAGGGAGCCAGCGGCGACGCCGCCGCCCTCGGCGCCCATGCCGCACTCCGCGCGGCGACCCTGGCCGGTGCACGCGCACTCGGCCTCGATCACGAGATCGGCTCGCTGCTCCCCGGCAAGTCGGCCGATCTCTGTGCAATCAGTCTCGACGACCCGCTGCTCGCACCGTGCTATGCCCCGGAATCCCACGTCGTCTATGTTGCGGACAGGGAAAACGTCAGCCACGTCTGGGTTGCAGGGCAATTGCTGCTCGAAAACCACAGCCTGACGGGATTTCTCAAAAAGGATTTGGAAAAAATCGCATCCATATGGCAAACTAGGATCAGTCCGCGCGCGAGGCTGGCCTAGCTTTTTTTAGGCTTTGCTTTGTCGGCGGCCCGTAATGGCTAAATTCACTAACGAGGGAAACGAATGAAGAAAATCGCCAAGCAATCCCTGATGGTCGCCATCGCTGCTGCCATGGGCTTCGGTGCTACCGTCGCGCAAGCTCAAACGGCTGCTGACCGTGTTTATGTCATCGACCAGCGTGGCGAAGTTGCCCGCAGCGGTACCGGCCTCTGCTGGCGTACTGGCTTCTGGACCCC